>CAYZGY010000862.1:1376-3694 GCA_964478085.1 uncultured Planctomycetia bacterium | reverse complement strand
GATCTCGGACAAATCGTCTCGCTTGTCCACTCGAAGCACTTCTTCAACAGGCTGCTAATCGTCGAGCGGGACGACGGGGCGGAATCCGAGATCGTAGACTCGGGAGTCCGCGGAGCGGGCGTAGCGGTCGGCCGAGCGCGCAGCGAAGGCCGAGTCGCGGAATCCGCCTCCTCGGAAGACGCGGAAGGTGGACTCCTTGCGGTTGACGGGGTCCGGGCCGCGTGCTTCGGGCGTCGCGTAGAACGTCGGGTCGGGGACGTCCTCGCACCACTCGCCGACGTTTCCGCAGACGTTGTAGAGCCCGAAGGGGTTCGGCTCGAACGAATCGACGGGAAGCGTCTTGCCGCGGATCACCCCCTTCGGCTCTCCGCGAATCGGGAACCAGCCGTTGAAGTTGGCCTGGTCGGTCGTCAGCTTGTCACCGACGTGAAAGCGGGTCGTCGTTCCGCCGCGACACGCGTACTCCCACTGCGCCTCGCTCGGGAGCTGGAAGCCCAGCTCGCCGCAGAACTCTCGGCAGTCGTGCCACGAGACTCTTTCGACGGGGAGGTCGTCTCCGCGAAACTGGGAGAGATTCGACTCCATCACCTTCGTCCACTCCGCTTGGCTGACCTCGAACTTCGCGATGAGGAAGGGGCTCATCTCGACATCGTGGACGGGGCCCTCGTCCTCTTCGCGATTCGGTGCATCGGATTCGGGACTTCCCATCTGAAACACGCCGCCGGGCAGGCGGACGAAGATGATGCCCGTGTCGCGATGGGCGTACTCGCGGTAGCCCTGCTCGTTTTTCCCGAGGGGCTCGAAGCGGAAGAAGAACGCGAGCTTGTGGCGAAAGAGCCAGAGGCTGAGAGCGGAGGTGAGGAACGACGCCGCGGCCACGAAGAGAACGAGGCGCTTGCCTTTGGGTTTCATGGCGAACGCCTCGTTCTCTCGGTCGGGTCTCCGTACGTTCGAATCTTACGGAACGAGCAGCTTCTCGAGGCGTCGGCGGAGGTCGTCGTTCTGCCGGCGGAGGTCCTCGAGGTAGCGGCGCGTCTCGTTGCGCTGCGCCTGTCGCGCGGTCTCGATCTGAGCTCGAAGGTAACGGTTTTCCTTGAGCGCGTCGATCACCATCGCGACTTCACTCGTCGCCGCACGCCGCTCTTCGACGAGGGCGTCTCCACGCTTCATGAGGGCGACGAGCTCGGTGTGGTCGTCGTCGACCTCGAATTTCTTCGCGTCGAGGAGCGCTTCGGTCGCTTTGGCGACCTCGGCGAGGCGCGAGCCACGCGCCCAGTAGCTGTCGCGCAGGATCTCGGCGAACTCCGCGACGTGCGCGCAGAGCTGGAAGTGGCCCGAGGCCTCGGCGAAGGTGCCGCGAACGTCTTTCGTCTCGACGTGACGCTCGAGCTCGACGGCCTCGCCGTGGTCGACGGTGAGGTAGCGGACTCGGACGGTGGCGAAGGTCGGCTCGGCGCCCGATCCGGCGTCCTCCGGTTCGATTCCGGAATCCGTGCCGGCCTTGATCACCTCATCGACACTGGGCTTTTCCATGTTCAGCTTGCCGATTCCGAGGGACGACGCTTCGAGAGACAGGGCCGTCTTCGTCAGCTTGATCTCGTAGATCGCTGTCACTTCGTGTCCGGCGCCGATCTCGCCCGCGTCGACCTTGTTGTTGCGGAAGTCCTTGTCGGCGATGGCGCGGTTCTCGTAACCGAGCTGTCGGTAGCGCGAGACGAGACCCTTGTCGAACTCGACCTGGATCTTCACGTCCTTGGCGACCGTCTCGAGCGTGCCCGAGAGGTTCTCGACGAAAACCTTGCGAGCCTCTTCGAGTCGATCGACGTAGACACACTGCCCGTTGCCCTTGTCGGCGAGCTGCTCGAGGAGCGCGTCGTTGTGGTTGCCCATGCCTACGCCGATCGTCGTCAGGTAGATGCCCTTTTCGCGCTCGGTCCGAACATTCGCGAGGATGCCGGCCTGATCGGTGACGCCCGTGTTGGCGACGCCGTCGGAGAGCAGGATCACGCGGTTGGACGCCGTCTGACGGAACTCCTTGCTCGCCATCTCGTAGCCGAGTTGGAGACCCGCGTCGACGTTCGTGCTCTGATTCGGATGGAGCGAGTCGATCGAGCTCAGGATGCTGTCCCTCTCGGACGCCGACGAGGGCTCGAGAATGACGCGCGCCGTGCTGTCGAACGCGACGATGCCGATCGTGTCGCCTTCGTCGAGCTCGCCGACGAGGAGACGCAGCGCCTTCTTGACCGTCTCGAGTCGTTCGCCCTGGCGCATCGAGCCCGAGGCGTCGACGACGAACAGCCCCCACCCCCACAACCCCC
>CAYZGY010000862.1:0-1366 GCA_964478085.1 uncultured Planctomycetia bacterium | reverse complement strand
AGCGAGCACGACTTGCGCTCCGAGCGCGGCACCTCGCGAGCCTTGAGCCCGATCTTGAGGAGCTTGTACGACGGGTCGTGTGCGTACGGGCTCGGTGCGATTTCGCAGTGGACCTTGAAGGCGCCCTGGCCTTTCGCGGGCGGCGCGTAGTTCGCGTCGAAATAGTTGACGAACTCTTCGGTGCGCAGCGCTTCGGCGGGGGGCAGGTTGCCGTTCTTGTAGAGGTAGTTGCGCGTCAGTGTGTAGCTCGCGGTGTCGACGTCGACGCCGAAGGTCGACTGCGCGTCGTTCTTCGACTCGACGAAGGAGTTGTCGCCCCAGTAGCGGAAGAACATCATGTGGGGCGTCTCGCCGGGGCGGCGATCGAGGCGACTGAGGTAGGCGTTGACGCGATCGCTGATCGACGGAGCGGCGGGAGTGGCCGAGGCGCCTTCGGAAGTCGTCGCCGCGGGGATCGGTTCGGTTGCGGGCTTCTTCTCTTCGCTGAGCTCGCTCTCGCCTTTGGCAAGAGGCTCGAGACCGGAGTCAGCCGGCTCGCCCGTGCGCCCGTCCTGTCTGGAAGAGTCAGGCCTTGACGCGCGCTTCTTCTCTTCGGTGAGCAGCCTTTCGTCGATCGTCGAGAGGCCGAGATTCTGCTGTTTGGCGGGAGGAGGAACGATCTCCCCGCTGAGTAGGGCCGCGCCGTATTCGTGTTTGGCGAGGCCCGCGAGCTCGCCGCGTTCGTACCGACCGCGATCCTGATCGCGAGTCAAGGCTGCAGCAGAGCGGGACTCTTCGTACATGAAAAAGTAAGTGGCCTGCGAGCCGTTTTGGTTCGCTCCGGCTCCTGCCGGGGCCGGCGTGTAAAGCGGGGCGCCCCCGACTCCGGCGGGACCGTCGCCGTCGCCGTCGCCGTTCTTCTGGATCTGGATGCCGTAGGCGCCCGCGAGAACCTTATTCGGGACCGTCGCGTCCGGGAGGCTCCGGTGGAGGCCGGTCATTGGGTTCAGCTCGGCCTCGTCGATCGGGAACGTCGTGACGTTGCCTTCCGACAGCACTGCCGCATCCCACTCCGCCACAGCGACGATCCCTTGGACGTCGTCCGTGCTGTCGAGCGTGAGGGGGATGCTGACCGTCTCGCCGAACTGTCCTGCGCATTGACCTGTGGTCGAGCTGAGGTTGAGCGCTCGGTTCTCCGACACGCGGGCTTCTGGTTCGTGGCGTACCGCGGAGCCCTCATGAAGGGAAGCGGAGCCCTCATGAAGGGAAGCGGAGCCCTCATGAAGGGAAGCGGAGCCCTCATGAAGGGAAGCGGAGCCCTCATGAAGGGAAGCGGAGCCCTCATGAAGGGAAGCGGAGCCCTCATGAAGGGAAGCGGAGCCCTCAT
>CAYZGY010000861.1:0-3714 GCA_964478085.1 uncultured Planctomycetia bacterium | reverse complement strand
CGCCCGTTATGGGCGCCCGATTCTGTTTTAGCGCCGCCCTCTTTACCGGAATCTCCCCGTGGCTCTCAAGACCTTCTGTCCTTGCTGCAGTAAGCCGTTCTCCGCCCCCGAGGAGTACAAGGGGAAGAAGGTCGATTGCCCGAAGTGCGAGCATCGCTTCGTGCTCAGATCGCCCGAGGAGATGCGGCAAGAGAAGGAGGCGCAGGAGCAGAAGCGTCGCGATCAAGAGAACGACCTGCGCCGGCTCGAGCTCATCGAGCGACAGGAGCGCCGCAGCCTCGAACGGCAGGCCGGTAAGCCGTACTACGAACGCTTCCAGACCGGGGAGCAGCGCGTGCGGAACTACGACCCGAAGGCGCCGTCGCGTTTTCTGCGTCTTCGAGCACTCTCCGATCTGACTCTCTTCGGCGCTTACGCGGTGCTGCTTCTCGCTTTGGTCGGGGGAGGATTGACGGTCTACGCGGCTGTGTCGGGCGAGATCGCGTCACTGACGGTCGCGCTCATCGCCTCGATCGCGTGGGTGCTCGGCGGAACGTGCCTGTTCCTGTTCCTCAAGTACCTCGCCGAGATGGCGTTCCTGTTGGCGAGCTTGGGCGACCAGCAGAACGACGTCGTCCAGCTACTGCTCGACGTACGGGAGAACACCGATCTCGAGCGTGCTTCGCTCGAGGAGGAGGCGTCAGCGGCAGGAGGTGCAGATCATTGACCGTAGACGATACACCGGCGCGACGGTCGAGTTCTCCGGAGAGACCCGAGCGACCTTTCACACGCCCTACGGTGTGCCGTTCGACGTCGAGCCCGGGCGATTCTGCGGCCAGCTGCGTTTCGAGCCGTTCCTGCACTTCGGTTTAGCGACGGGGGAGAACGACGCCTTGTGGGCGCTCTTCACGTTTCGCGTCGCGGAGAGATCCGTTCGAACGTACTGGTCGGTGATTCCGGCTTCGGATTTTTGGATCGGCCCGAGGTCTTCGGCGGCCTACACGCCGCCCTTCTCGGATGGGCCCATCGAGATGTCGGCTTACCCGTTCGACAGCCGCGAATGTCACTGATCACGTCGGATGATTTCCTCTTCAAGGAAGCCCCGTTCGTGAACCTCGAGCCGTGGGGGCACGATGGCTGTGACGATGGAGATTTGTCTCCGTCTCCGGTTCGAGTCCGAGACGACGACTCTGAGGCCGGAGGAAGATGAACCAAAGGCGCCGTCACGTCTCGCGCGACGGCGCCTTTGGTTCTCGTCCTCGCAGGGTGCTGAGACCTTGCGGAGAGCTGGCAGCACTCTCGGTCATGCAGCTGTGCGTGATCGGTTGGATTCGCGGCAGAGTGTGTCTGCTCCGGAATTCCAAGACTCGCTCGAGTCGAGCCAGAGCTTGGACGTCCGAGAGTTCGGAGGTCCGAGAGAGCCACGCGGTCGATCCGCGAGCTCCTCTCGAATCTCCTTACTCCGCGAAGAAGCTCTCCAGCTGGTCCTGAGCCGACTCCGAGAACGAGTCGCCGAGCTGCGTGTCGACGTCGTCACTTCGGTTGTCGATATCGTCGAAGACCTTGAGGAGCTTCTCGGTCGCCTCTTTCGCGTAGAGGCGGACCATTCCGATCGTCGTCCGCTCGTCGAACACTGTCGCGAGCAAGGTTCGGTCGCCGACCAAGGTAAGCTGGATATTATCCCGCTTGCCCTGGTGGAAGAGGACGGAGAATTCATCCTCGCCCAGCAACCGAGCCATCTCTCGCGTCGCGGCATAGCTACCGGCGACGAGAGCGGCGACTGCTTGCATGTCGAAGTCTTCCGTCGTTCCCGCCTTCGTCACCATGTGCCCTTCCTTGTCGATCAGGATGTTGCACTTGGAGTCGGAGAGGTTGAGGAACTCCTTCAAGACCGCATTGATCTTGTCAATGTCGTCCTTGTAGAAGACCAGGCGTTTCTCTCTGATATTGTCGCTGTCGGTAATGATGGCTCACCTCCCGCGCTTTTCAGCACAGCTGGGAAGAACTCACGATAGGGTGGTGAAGTTCGTGACCGTTATTGACTGGAATCCAAACCGTTACTTCAAAAAGGAATCGAGCGCGCCGTTGAAGTAGGCGACTGCTCCCGCCGCACCGAGAAGGGCGACGATGACCAGCCACACCATGGCGAAGCTCTTTTTCTTGGGCGTCTGCTTGGGCCTCGGGAGCTTGACTCCCTGGCGCCCGGCAGCTGCTCCGCGTCCGCCCAGCACCTTCTTCTCGACGGGCTTGACGTCGGGAGAGTTGACGACGGAGGACTTGGCCACGCGCGTTTGAGGTGGACCCTCGGCGACGCGAGGCTGAGGCGCTCCGCCGCCACCGCCACCGCCCGTTCGGGGCTTGGGGGCGGCTTGAGGGGCGCGCGGCTTCGGTGCGGCGGGACGAGCCTCGGCATGAGCCTCGTCGCCGGCACCCACCGTGACCGGAGCCTTGGCGGTCGGTCGGGGGGCTGCAGCTCCAGCGCCACCAGCGGAGGCGCTCGGAGCCTTCTTCTTCGCCTTCTTCGGAGCCTTGACGATCGTCGAGCTCTGCTGGCGATTGAGACTCTCGAGGACCATGCTCGAGAGCTTCTTCAGCGTCGGGAAGACGCCTTCACCGGTGACCGCGACGGCTTCGAAAGCCGGCACGTTGAACCGGTTCAGCTTTTGATTCATCTCCTCGACGGAGTAGATATCCGGCAGGTCCCGCTTGTTGTACTGAAGGACGAGCGGGATCGTGCTGATATCCATTCCGTATTCGCGGAGGTTCTCCTCGAGGTTCGAAAGCGACTCGAGGTTCTCGTCCATCTTTCCCTTGCGGGAGTCGGCGACGAACCCGATACCGTCCGAGCCCTGGAGAACGAGCTTACGGGTCGAGTTGTAGTAGACCTGACCCGGAACCGTATAGATCTGAAACTTGGTCGTCATTCCGGCGACCTGTCCCAGGTTGAGCGGCAGGAAGTCAAAGAAGAGGGTGCGATCACCCTCGGTGGCGATCGACGTCAACTCGCCGCAGTGGCTACCCGGAGCCTTGCTATGCACGACTTCCAGGTTCGTCGTCTTACCACTGAGGCCTGGGCCGTAGTAGACGATCTTGCAGTTGACTTCTTTTAGGGCGAAGTTGATTTGGACCATGGTCCCTCGCTCTCTTTCCTCCGTCGCCGATCAGGCGACCCGGCGGTTCATGATTTCGTAGATAGCTTTGTCGATCGCTGCGGCGCTCGGCTCGAGGCTCGTATCGGGATCTGCGACGAGAACCAGGTACGAGTTCTCCATATCGTAGAAAACGATCTTCCCCTCGGCACCAATCAGCGTGCAGGAGTTCAGTCCGCTCGAGGCGCGAAGTTTCGCGAGCCCCCGTTTCATCGAGACCAGCAGTGAGGCCGCGAAGGCCGCCACGGCGTCTTCCTCCATTCCCTGTCCCAGAGCAGCGGCGACCATGATCCCGTCAGGAGTGATCACCATGCTACCGACGATGTCGGCGCTCTCGTTGAGGTTCTTCAGGATCTGACGCATTGCTTACTCGTTTTTGTTATCTCGCGGTGTTCTCGGAACTCGAACGGTTCGATAAGGAAGCTCGTTCGTCTCGCTGAGCCACGTTCGTTTCGTTAGGCCATCGCGTAGGACTGGCCCAACGCCGACTCCATGTCGACCGCGATCTGCTCTTCACTCACGTTGTCTTCGACGAAGACCAGGACACCTCCGTCACCCGTGGGGCGGTAGCCCATGATCCAGCCCT
>CAYZGY010000860.1:0-3717 GCA_964478085.1 uncultured Planctomycetia bacterium | reverse complement strand
CACCCTAACGCTCGAGCAGAGCCTCGCGGAGGCGGGCGACCGGAATCGAGAGCCCAGGTATCGGGGAGAACGAGACGACGGGCTCGACGAGCGTTCCGGTGAGCCTCAACGGCGGACGTCGATCCATGTGCCCTTCGCAGGCGGTCGACTCGCTCGCTGCTCGCGACGCCGCGCTCGCCGAGCGCAAGGCCTCCTGCAGGCGAAGGTCTTCCGCTGTCCCCGTCGCGATCGTCTCCTCGAGAACGGAGAGCTCCACGCGATGCTCGATCTGATTTCGAAAGGTCGTCGAGCCGACCCAGCCGAGATAACCCTAGGGGCGTGATCGACTAAGGCGCAAACGCACGTCCTGGGTGACGATTCGGCCGTCGCCGATGTCGACGCGTGCCGCGAGCGACTCGAACGCAATCGGATCGAGCGACTGCCCCAACGCCGTTCCGAGGTGTCGAAAGACGCGTGAGCCTCGGAAGTACCCTTTCGAGAGATTCAGCTCGCCGATGCCGCCGAGGTATCGCTCCGCGTCACCCGACTCGAATCCCTTGCCCGAGAGGGTGATCCACCCGTCGAACCGCCCTCGGAGCTCGCCGCGTCGCTCGTCGAGCGCGAGGAACGGGACGGCGTAGGCGAGGAGCGACGAGAGCTCGTACGACGCATCCACGTTCTGCGCTTCGAGATCGAAGCCGTACGTCGCCGGGGTCACGTCGAAGTTGAGCCAGCCGCGCTGGCTTCGCAGCCTGCCCCCACCGACGATCGCCGTCGTGTCTCGAAACTCGAGCTCGCCGCCCGTGACGACGTAGCTCGTCGAGAGTCGATGAGCCTTCGTCTCCCCGAACTCGAACGCTCCGGCGAGATCGAGCTCGCCCGCGACGCGGATGTAGCTGGGTAGCGCAAGTCGATGATCTCCGAAGCCCGTCAGCGACCCCGTCAGGGCCAACCGACACGCCGAGTCGACGCGCTCGAACGATCGCCTCTCTTCGCCCTTGCCTTCTGCGGGCAGGAACGCGAATCCGCCAGACGCAGGACTGACCACGTCCGGGAGAGTTTCGCTCGTCGGCATTCGAAACTCGAAGTCCTCGCTCTCCGCGCGAAGCTCGAACGCGAGCCCCTCGAGCGCAGCCCATCCGAGATCACGGATCGATGGGATCGAAAGCGAACTCTCGGCGACGATCGTTCCGTCGAGTCGCCCCTCGACCTGGCCACCGGAAGGCAGCTCGAAGTGATCTCGGAAGACGGAGATCGTCCGGCCCAGGTCCGCCGTGAGCGGAATCCGCGCACGCGCACTCTTTCGAAAGCCCACGAGCGGCAGCTCGCACTCGGCGTCTCGGATCTCGACCGCTCCGGCGTCGGCGTCGAGAGTGACGTGCAGGTTACCGTCGACCGTGTTCGCATCGAGACGCATCGCGAAAGCGGAGTCCGGCGGATCGAACTTCGCGTACTCTCGCAACATCGGCGCGTAGGGAGAGAGCGCGAGACCACGAACCTCTACGAAGCCGCCGGCTTGCAGATCCTCGAGGGGGGTCTCCCAACCGCTCCCCACGGCGCTGGCATCGATGCGTCCACCGGGCCAACCGACGAGCGGCTTGCCGGGCTCGTCATCGAGAGGTGCCAAGCGTACGACATCACCCGAGAGCAAAAACGAGGTCTGCTCCGGCCCGACGATAAGCTTCGCGTCGACATCGTGAACTCGGATGCTCGAGCCGACCGTACGATCGTCGAACTCGAAATCGACATTCTCGAGCTCGATCTCGACACGACGGCCGAGGCTCGGAAGCCAACCCGACGGCTTCGGAGATCGCACGACGTCTTGCATCGCGCGAAGACCGGCCGAAGCCGGATCGGAGAGCTTCTCCGCCGTGGTCGCCTCGTCGTCGCCTCCACGAGCGTCGGCGTCCGTACCGTCGAGAATTCCTGCGACGTTGAAGGAGCCGTCTTCGTGACGACGAAGGTGGACGCGCGCACCGGAGACCTCGAGCACGAGAGGATTCTTGGTGAAGAGGAGGTTCCAGAGCGTCGTCTTGACGGTCGCGTGCGGGATGTCGAGGAATCGCGGCGGTGCGTCTCGCACTTCCGGCGTCGGGGAAGTATCTGTTCCCGACTCGGCACGCAAACTACGTGAGCTCCGCGTCGCGCGCGCGCCTTCGATGCGCAGCCCTTCGATCTTCTGCTCGGCCGTCCACGAGAGCGAAAGCGCTCCGATATCGACGTCTGCATCGAAACGAGTAGCGAGCGTTCCCGCGAACCAGAAGCGACCACCGAAGGTCGAGATCAAAGCGGGAAGCATCGCCGTGAGAAGGGTCAACACGGCGAACGCGATGACGCAACGACGCAGCCAGCGAGGGCGCTTCTTCGCCGGCGTCGACGAAGCGATTCCCGAACGTAAGAGATCGGAATTCTGAGCGGCGCCCTCGCTCTCGGGGGAATGAGGAGCGGGAACCTCGTTCATACCACTATTCTCGCACCCTCGACGTCGGTAGCAAGTTTCGCTACGCCGGCCATCGACGCTGAAGCGACCTCGAACGACTTTTCCGTATCGCGGCGTTCGGGTTTCTTACGCCGCAATACTGATCTTGTCGTCCGTCCTGAGCGGGGTGCTTGAACGAAAGTTCCGAAAAGAAGCTCGGGTTAGACCTTCTTGCGATCCCCGTCCGCCTCCGTAACCTCGTCCTTCTTCTTCGGCTCTTCGAGGTCGTAGTCGAGATCGCGCGGAGGCATTTCGCCGCCGGTACCCTTGAGGTAGTGTTCCATCCAGCGCAGGACGCGCAAGTTGTAATCGTATCGAGCGCCCGATTTGCGGTTACCGTGCCCCTCGCCCGGGTAAAGAACGAGACGCACGGGCACGCCACCTCTTGTCTTCAGGTTTCGATAAAGCTCGAGCGACTGGCTCGGGTGGACGCGTGGATCTTCTTCGCCGTGAAGGATGAGGATCGGCGTCTTCGCCTTCTTGATGTGGTAGATCGGACTGCGCTCGAGGAAGTACTTCCAGTCGTCCCAGAGCCACTTGAGGTGGTGAACCATGTACATCTCGATCGGGATGTCGGTCGTACCGACCTTCGAGATGTTGTCGCTGATGCCGACGAACATGCAGCTCGCGGCAAAACGGTGCGAGTAGTACGTCGCGCCCCACGCCGAAGCGTATCCACCGTACGAGCCACCGGTGATTCCGACCTTCGCCTTGTCGACGAGCCCGATCTCGATGAGGTGATCGACAGCGTCGATAAGATCGCTGAACTCCTTACCCGCTGCGTCGGCTTGACCCATCTTCGAGTACTTGACGCCACGCCCCGTGCTGCCGCGGTAGTTCGGGTAGAAGACCGCGAAGCCGCGTGCCGCGGCGACCTGACCGGGGTAAGCGTAACGCGTCACCCAACCGTTCTTGACGTGCGACTCGGGGCCGCCGTGCACCGTGAGGATCAGCGGGTAACGCTTGCCGGCCTCCTCGTTGAGCGGGCGAATCAGTATGCCCTGCAGCTCGAGACCATCTTCGGCCTTGTGCTTGACGATCTCCTGCTTCGCGAGCTTGAGCTTCGAGAGCCACGGGTTCGTGTCGGTGAGACGCTTCGGGTCGGCGCGTCCCGGTCGCCAGAGGAAAGCCTCGCCGGGATGCTGCCACGTCGAGGCGTTCAACGCGACGGCGAGCGGCTTGCGATTGACCGAGAGGCTCGACCAGACGCGCTCTCCCGCAGCGAGAAGAGTCTTATTGTTCTGGCCATCTCGACCGAC
>CAYZGY010000859.1:0-3732 GCA_964478085.1 uncultured Planctomycetia bacterium | reverse complement strand
CTTGCATTTGCGAGCGAGCTCGACGAGGTCCTAACCGTAGCGCAGGGCCTGTTTCTCGATGTTGGCGGGATCGTCTCGATCCTTGATCGAGTCACCGGGTGATTCTTCCCGACGATCGACGACAGCCTGGCGGACGTGATGGATCTCGACACCGCAATCGGCGATGTACCGGCAGACACGATGGCCGGGAGAAGCGATGAGGAGTCCGAGGACCAGGTGATCGACGCCCGCGAGATCTTCGTTCTGGTCGTTCGCTTCGCTCTGGGCCGACGTGAAAGCTCGGTCGAGCGAGGTGGCGATCAGCAGCTGAGTCACTCCTAGCGCCTGCGGCAAGCGATCGAGGGCTTCCGTCGCGACGTCGCGAACCGGTGCGAGCGGAATCCCCACATCGCCGAGAACGTCAGCGACGCGGCCTTCGTCCTTCTCGAGCAGTGCCGAGATGAGGTGGGAGATCTCGAGGGACGGATTGCCGCGAGAGATCGCGAGCGATTCGGCCAACCGGTACGAGCGATGTGCTGCGGGAGTGAAGAGGTCGAGATCCATGGCGTTCGGTCGATTCGGAGTGGCGAGGTGTCGGGAAGAAGCCCCTTGTCGTCTTTGCAAGGCGCGTGCCGAGTCGATCAGATCGCCTGGATGAGGGACCGATCGGCTCTCTAAAGGGCTTTTGGCGCGATTCTCGGGCTCGAGCGCCACGGGCACGAAAGCTGCTGTCCGCTCTCGGTTCCGCACAAACCGTGAACAGGTCGGACGCGTAGCGGACGGTCGAGAGGTCTGTAGATCGAGAGGTCGGTGCTCTTTGACTCTCTCACGACACGGCGTTAGCTTGGAATTATCCACGAAGTCCGCTGGAGTCTCATCTCGTTGAAGTTGATCCCGACTCGCTACAACACCGTGCTCGTCCTGCGAATCCTGCTCTGCGCGACGCTCTTCGGTCTCGCCTCGTCGAGCAGGTCGTCACTCTTGGCCGCGCCCGACGTCGCCAAGAGGGCGGTCGATGCGAAACCCGGGGCAGTTTTCGATCGACGGCTCGAGTCGCACGAGACCCAGAGCGTCATCGAGCACTGGACCGGAAAGGAGCGGCTCGCGCGCAGATCGACGCTCGAGGCGAGCGTACGCTTCAAGCTCGTCTCGGCCGGGCCTCGCAAAGTCGTCCTGCGCGGCGAGGTGCTCGAGGGGAGATTTCAGCTGACTGTTCGGGGATTCCTCGAGCTCGAGGAGGTCTACGGGCTCTTCTTCGACACGCTCCGGTTCGAGCTGACGATCGAGCCGAAGAAGACGAGGCTGCAGCTCGATCGAAAGACGTGGGCGGGCGTGCGCAAGCGATTCGACGAGGTGCAGAAACGTCGCGCCTTGCCGGCAGGCATCGCGAAGGAGGTCCGCGACGGGCTTCTGCGTCAGCTCGAGCGTGCGCAAGTCGTGTCCTTCTGGCCGCTGCTGCGTGGTCGAGACGGACGTGGTCGGGACGAGCGGGGCGGCGTGCGCAGCTCGCTCAAGCTCCCGCTCTGGCGCAAAGGTGCCAAAGGCTCGGGTGAGATTCGACTCGAGCCGTATCCTGATCTCGCTCGGTTCTTCTCGGACACGGACGGTCAGGAGATTCCGCTGCGCCGAACGCATCGTCCTCGCGACAGCGAAGTCGACGCGGCCGTCGGCTTCGGAACGCTCGCGTGGAAGGTCGGGCCGGAGGGCGTACCGGCCGCGAGCCGGCTCGAGGCCTACGGCGACTACGACGATCAGCGGGAGCTCGCCGAGCTCGTCGACCGTCCGCAAGAGTATCGACAGTATCACTCGGTCGACATATGGCTCGGACCGAGCGACGAGGCGATGCCCGATCTCGGGGAGCTCACGGGCTTGCCGCCGTTCCTGCCCGTTCCGAACGTCGTTTCGCTGCTCGAGGGGAAGAAGGAGAAACGCGTATTCGAGGAGTACGTCGAGCGCGCGTTTCGTGGGGGGGGAGAGCTCATCGACGTGCTCGAGGATTACGCGAGGCTCGAACGGGTTCGCAAGACTCCGCCGCGACTGCGCGCGGCGATTCACTTCGCGCTCGCGGAAGAGGTCGCGCTCGCCGCGTTCGGTCGAAAGATCGCCGACGTCGAGCAGGCCGTCGGATTGATCCTGCGCGAGTCGAAGGAGGTTCCGCTCGTCGTTCTGGTTCTGCGCGCGGTGGCGCACCCGTTCGCGAAGCTCTCCGCGGGCGATCGATCACGGTACTGTCGAACGGTTCTCTCGCGGAGTGAGCCCGAGCTCGCCATTCAGGGGGCGCGATTTCTCTCGAGCCTCTCGAGCGGGACCGCGGACGCGCAGCGCTCGGCGAAGGCGCTCATCGAGGCCCTCGCGACTGAAACCGCGAAAGGTCGTGGCGCGTCGAAGGAGCTCGTTCGCGCGCTACGTTTCGATCTCGCGCGTCTCGCGGGGACCAAGACGTTGCGACTCAAGATCGGCGACCTCCGAAGCCACGTCGACGAGCTCGAGCTCGAGCTCGAGCCGCGCAATCGCCCCCTGACACTCGACGGGAAGATCGTCGATCAGACGATTCCGACATTCTTCGAGGAGGCGATCGCCGGACCGACGGTCTTCCTGCTCGACAACTCGATGGAGATCGTTCGCGGCGCTCGCTCGCAACCTAGTGCGCAGGTCGCTGTCAGGCCTGATCGACTCGAGTGGGCGCGTGCGCCGCTGCTCCGCACGTTTCAAAACATGCGCGTTGGGCAGGACTTCGGCATCATCCGTTTTCATTCGCGCGCGTGGAAGTTCGCCCCGACCGTGCGTCGCGCCGACCCGGACTCGACACGCAAGGCGCTTCTCTTTCTCGGTCGAGCGGACATCATCGAGTTCAAGGATCGAGGCTCGGTGCGTCGCGCTCGATACGACACCGGTTTCCGCGCCGCCTTCGAGGATCCGAAGATGGAGACGCTCGTCCTTCTCACCGACGGACAGCGCGGCGACGACTGGAAGTTCGAGGCCGACTTGCTCGTCGCCAACTACCTGCGCGGTGTTCGGATCGTCACCTACGGACACGGCGGAGCTGCACCCGGCGCTCGAGAACCTCTACGATTTCTCGAGCGGATCGCGTACCTCCATCACGGCTGGTGTCGTTTCGTCCGTTGACAGCCCGTCGAAGCCTGCGCGAATCGAGCACGCGTCGATTTACGGAGCCTGTCAAATGACGTACCATGCGCGTTTTCGCCCGCGCACACGGTGGCGTTCGGGTGCCACTCTCGTCTGACGACGAATCCCCTCAACGAACTAGGAGCCCGGCAAGCCCGGGTGGACGACGAAGATGAGCGCGAAGATCGGCTTCATCGGTATGGGCATCATGGGACGTCCGATGGCTCTCAATCTCCTCGAGGCCGGCTTCGAGCAAGTACTCGCGTACCTCGGCGCGGGTAGGGGTGTCACCAGCCTGCGTATAAAAGAGCAGGGCCAACCCCGCGAAGACGGCCTTTCCGGAGTCCGCCTCCGATTCATCGAGGAGAGCGTCCTTGATGATCACATGGCCGCCGGGCGCCAGCTCGTCGGCGAGGCGCCTCACGAGCGCGCCGTTGATGTCGCGGGGCTCGCTGTGAAGGATATTTGATAGCAGAACCAAATCGTAGGGCCCCCCGAAGGACTCGACCTCGCGATAGTCACCGGCGATGTACTCGATGTGATCGCCGTGGCGTTTGCGGCAGTAGTCGATAACTTGCGGTAGGTCGAACACCGTTGCGTGGTGGCCCGCGTCGGCGAACCTGCGGG
>CAYZGY010000858.1:0-3743 GCA_964478085.1 uncultured Planctomycetia bacterium | reverse complement strand
CGCCCAGCACCCCCCGCGGACGCCAGTCCACGCCGAATCGATGGCGCTCAAGATCGACGACGAGGGGAAGCGGGGCGTGAACGACTGCTTCCAGAAGAGCGACACGATGATCCGCAAGAACAAGGACGCCGTGGTGCGCGTCGCCGAAGCACTCCTCGAGAAGGAGACGCTGACGGGCGCCGAGGTGGCCGAGCTGATCGAGACGAAGCCGCGCAAGTGATGGAACGGGTCCCAGCCGACGAGCTACGCGAGAATCTCGCCCAGAGGCGCACTTGGAGGCTGACGCTGCCGCGCGAGCGCGAGTGGGTGATCGGGCCACGTCCGTCGATACTCGGCATCGTGAACGTCACGCCCGATTCGTTCTCCGACGGAGGACAGTTCTCGTCGTCGGATCACGCGGTCGAGTCGGCGCTGGCGATGGTCGAGAGCGGCGCTGACGCGCTCGACATCGGGGGAGAGTCCACCCGACCGGGCTCCGAGACCATCTCGACCGAAGAGCAGATCCGCCGCGTCGCACCCGTGATCGAAGGGATTCGACGCAGCTCGAATGTCCCGATCTCGATCGACACGCGCGATCCGCGCGTCGGCGAGGCAGCCCTCGAGGTCGGTGCGGACATCATCAACGACGTGTCGGCCTGCATCGATCCGGGCTGGGTACCCGTCTTGGCGAGTTCGGTGTGTCCCGTCGTGCTGATGCACATGCGAGGCACGCCACAGACGATGCAATCGCAGACCGAATACGCACGCGGCCCGGTCGTCGAGATCATCGAGCACCTCGAGACCCTCATGAACGAGCTCGAGGAAGCCGGGATCGCTCGCGAGCGTTTCATTTGCGACCCCGGGATCGGATTCGCGAAGGAAGCCTCTCAGAACCTCGAGATCCTCGTCGGGCTGCGGCATTTCGCCGAGCTCGATCGACCGATCCTCTTCGGAGCGTCGCGCAAGATTTTCCTCGGTCGAATCCTCGAGGATCCGAAGGCCGGGGTGCGCGAGCCGAAGGGGCGCGATGTCGGCACGGTCGCCGCGAATGCCTTTGCCGTTCTCGGTGGTGCGGATATCCTGCGCGTGCACAATGTGCGTTATGCGCGAGATTTGGCCGACGTGGCCGAAGCGCTTCGAATCGTGGCCCAGGGAGGAGAGTGATCGATGTCCGACATCCTCGATGCCCTGAGCTCCGAGCTGCTGTGGCTCCAGGCCCAGTATCTCTTCGAGATCCTGATCATCTACCTGGTGATCTACACGTTCCTCCGCTTCATGGAGGGCACGCGTGGAGAGGGAATCCTCAAGGGCATCGCGCTCTTGATGCTGATGTTCCCGCTCCTCTTGACGATCGTCGCGGAGCGCCTCGAGATCATGGATCGCCTCCTCGTGATCATTCGGTTCTTCGGTGCGGCGGCGATTCCAGCGCTCGTGATCATCGTGCAGCCCGAGCTCCGTCGTGCCCTCGTACGACTCGGGCAGACTCGCCTCTTCGGCTTCTTCCTCAAGGGCGATACCGAAGGAACCGTCGAGGAGATCGTCAAGGCGGCCTTTCGCATGTCGCGTCGCAAGATCGGCGCGCTCATCGCGATCGAGCGTGAGGTCGGACTGAAGAACTACATCGAGCACGGCACGGGGATCGACGCGCACGTCTCGAGCGAGCTGCTCTCGACACTGTTCTTCCCCGGCTCGGACCTCCACGACGGCGCCGTGGTCATTCAGAAGGACCGCGTCGCGGCCGCAGGATGCCTCTTCCCGCTCAGCGAGAATCCGAATATCGGCAACGTCATGGGGACGCGCCACCGCGCGGCGCTCGGAATCACCGAGGAGACCGACTCGATCGTCATCGTCGTTTCGGAGGAGACGGGCCTCGTCTCTTTCGTCAATCGAGGCAAGCTCGAGCGCGTCGACGTCGAGCAGCTCCGCGCGCTTCTCCTGCGCCACCTCGCGCAGCTCGAGGATCGGCAGGACGGTGCGGACGTCGACAGTGTCGAGGAACCGATGGGAGCACGCGGGCGATGATCAATTGGCTCTCACGCTTCTTCTTCGCGAACTGGCGGACCAAGGGCGTCGCGCTCTTCTTCGCGATCAGCATCTGGTTCCTCGCGTACCAGTCCGAGACTCGCAAGTTCTCGACGACCTTCACCGTGCGATTCGTTCCGCGATCACCCGAGTTGGCCGCGATCGTCGGGCTTCGCTTCTCGGAGGAGGAGTCGGACGACGACGCGAACGCGATCCAGGGTGCAGAGGCGAAGATCGACGTCGTTCTCGTCGGGCCGCGCAAGCAGATCGACGGTCGAAGCAAGGCGGGTGAAGCGGTTTTCGTGATCCCGGTCGAGCGCGATCAGAACGTGCAGGTCCTCGAGCAGAGTGATTTCCAGTATCCGGACGGGGGCGTCACGATCAGCGAGATTCGCCCGAAGACGATCTACATCACGCAGGCCGACGTGCAAGAGCGCGTGATCACGGAGCTCGAAACGAAGATCGACGTGATGCACTACGATTCGGGCAAGGAGGTCGTGCGTGAGATTCTCGAGCCCAAGACGGGAGAGCTCCGCATCCGAGGGCCTGAGTCGGAGATTCGCAAAGTCTCGGTCGAGTTCTCGGTCTCGATGAACTACCGAGACCGCCCGGTCGAAACAGAGGTGGAGCCGCGCATCGAGCCCGAGGACGAGCTGCTGCTCGCCGCGCTCGAGATCTGGGACTTCAACAGGGAGAGCTGGGTGCCCGCGACGCGTCCGCCGAAGGTCAAGGTGCGCGTACGGCTCGAGGAGACGAAAGAGGTCTTCCTCTGCGACGCCGCGAAGCTCGTGTTTCAGCTGCCGTTGACGCAGGTCGCGTGCAAGGTGACGCTCCTCGACACGCCACCGGGGACGGATACGATCCCGGTGAAGTTCGAAGGACCGAAGACGCAGATCGATGATCTGAAAGAGGCCTATCAGTCGGCGGTTGGCATCACGCTCAGCGTGCCTCCGCCACCTGCCTTCCATCGAGAGAAGAGCGCGCGGTACACGTTCAGCGAGGACAACCTCGTCCTCGAAGGATACCCGGACGTTCGCGTCCAACGACACGACCGGCGCCGCGAGGAGTTGCGCGCGTTTTGGTCGTACGACGTGACGGTCTTCGTCGAGAAAGAGGAGGAGACGGACGAGTGAGCGAATCGAAAGAGGTCGTGGAGAGAATCTTCGGAACGGACGGGATCCGTGATCGGACCGGCGAGGGATATTTGACGGAAGCATCCGTGAGGCGCCTCGCGCGCGCGATCGGCCGAACGCTCGACGTGCGCTCGAAGTTCGCGGACGACATCGGGGCTGATCGCGGTCGTGCCGTTTACATCGGTCGCGATACTCGGGCTTCGGGTGTCGACCTTCTCGAGCAAGTCGGGTCGGAGCTCGAACGCGCGGGTTACGACGTGGGCGATCTCGGTGTCATTCCGACACCCGGCGTCGCACACGTCGCGAAGAGCTCTCCCGCGTGCTGCCTCGCGATCGTTCTCTCGGCATCGCACAATCCTGCGCACGACAACGGAATCAAGGTGCTGACCTCGAACGGCACCAAGATCTCCGATGCCTTCGAGATCGCGGTCTCTCGGGCTTATCACGAGGACGAGGAGAGCACCGCAGCGGCGGCTCCCGGGAATCGCCTCGATCTCGAGAGCGACGGATTCGAGATGTACGTCTCGGCGCTCGTCGAGGCTTGCGAGCGCCCCGAACGCCTCGCGGGCAAGAAGATCGTGCTCGATGCCGCTCACGGCGCGGCGTACC
>CAYZGY010000857.1:0-3750 GCA_964478085.1 uncultured Planctomycetia bacterium | reverse complement strand
GGCGATCGTCGTGAAGACGCGCTCGTACTCGGGCGTGAACGCCGCGCCCCCGCCGAAAACGAGGTCGAACTTCGCGGAGAGATCGCGCTTCGGGAAGGTCCGCATCGGAGTCCACTTGCCCGTCGCGGTGCCGTCGACACGCAGGCGGTAGAGGTACGCCGTGTCCGGACGCAGCCCCTCCACGCTCGTCACCGCTGTGAAATCTCGAGTCTTCGACGTTCGAGCGACGGGAGAGACGATCACGACGGACTCTTCGTCGCCGGCCGCGGGCTTGATCTCGACCTGGAGATTCGCCTCGATTCGGGTGCGAGCCCAGAATCGCGCCGACGAGTCGGTGACGTCGCCGAGGAGAGGTCCGTGAAGAAGATTCGACACTGCGATATTCCGCGCCGCGAGAAGCTTCGCGAAGGCGGGTGCAGCGACGATCGGCCGGGTCATCTCGCGCGGCCCGGCAAAGAACCTCTCGACGGGTAGACCGGCGTCGAGCGCACGGCGGACGTATTCCAGCGCCGCCTCCTCTCGCTCCTCTTGCGCGGCGCAAATCGCGAGCGCGAAGAGCACCTCGCCGTGCTTCGGCTGCTTCGCGAGACGCGTCTCGAGCTTCTGGATCGCCTCGCCGACCTTCCCCTTCGTGATCTGGACGATATTGCGTCGCCCTTCCTTCCAGCCCCAGTCATTCGCGAAAACTTGCGCGGTCACGATCGTCGTGACCGCGAGCAAGACGGCGCCGAGCCGCTCGGAATTCGTTCGATGCATGCCTACCTTCCGTCGTCCCTTCCGTCGTCTCCTGTCCTCGCTCATCTTTCTTCGGTCCCAAGAAGAGCAGAAAGCCGGCGCTTCTGCGAGCGACCACTCCATCAGACCGGGCAGAGCGGCGGAATTCCTTTTTGACATGCTGCGCTGACCGTCCCAAAATCTACGCAGGAATAAGAACCGCAAAATCAAACTGGCAAAACTCTTACGAAATCCTGTGGTCCTAACAAAGACCCTCGGCGCTGACGATTCGATCCTCCGCGGCTTTCGACTCCCGCTGCTGCTGCTGGCCGCGTCTTTTCTCGCCCCCGTCGAGATCGCCCATTCACAAGGTCGCGACGACGACGCGGAGCTCGATACACCGTCGAACCAGCTTCTCCTCGTGAAGCTGAAGGATCCTCCGAACTCGGCAGCCGTCCAGACGCTCAAGAAGAAGATCGAAGGCAAGATCGAGTCGAACCCCGACATCACGTGGGTCGTCTTCGACTTCCAGCTCAAGGGAGACTGGGACGACTACGAAGCCGGGAACGACCTCGCGACGTTCATCGATGAGTCGCTTCGGCGCACGACGACCATCGCCTACGTCCAGGAAGGTCACGAAGCGGTCGGCGCCGCCGTGCTACCGCTCGTCGCCTGTCGAGAGATCGCGGTCGGCCCGGGCGCTCGCATCGGCGCAGGGGGTCGCCCGGCTCCGTTGATCGATCAGGCAGTACGAGAGCAATTCGCAAAACGCGCGCGAGATCTGGCTGGACGGCGCAATCGATCCGGCGTACTCGCCGAGCTGATGATCCACAAAGCGGAGCAGAACATCTATCGCCTCAAGCGCAAGAACAACGACGGCGGCGATACGCGTCGCTTCGCGTTCTGGCGACAGAAGGACCTGAACGAGTCCGACAAGTCCGAGCGCATGCGCAAGTACTTCCCCGAGGAGCTCTTCCTCGAGAAAGGGCAGTACCTGACTCTCGACGGGACGAACGCGGGCGGCGAGTTCAAGTGGTACGGCTGGGTGCGCTACACGGGCGTCTCGAACGAGGACGACAACCTGTCGGCCCTGCTTACCACGATGCAGATCAACCTCGCGCAAAGCGACATCGTCGACCTCGAGGGTGGACGACGTACCGACGTCGCGGATTGGGTCGAGCGCATCGCGAAAGTCTTGCGACAGCCTGCGATTCAATTCCTGCTGATCCTCCTCGGCATTCTCGGCCTGCTCATCGAGATCAAGATGTTCGGGACGATCGTCCCGGGCATCCTCGGCGTGCTCTGCTTCACGCTCTTCTTCGCCGGTGGAATGATCCCCATCCCTGATAAGCCCCCGACGTCGAGCTGGGCCGAGGTGACGATGTTCGCGATCGGGCTCGGCCTGATCCTCGTCGAGTTTCTCGTCGTCCCGGGACTGGCGTTCTTCGCGCTCGGCGGTGCCGCCGCGTGTGGGACAGCGATCGTGCTGGCGATGGTCGGAGGCGGGGAGTCGACCGGGAACAGCACGGTCGGCGGGGAGGTCTGGGATGCGGTCGGCACGCTCGCCTACGCCTTCGGTGGCAGTGCGGTCGTGTTCATGCTGATTCTACGATTCCTGCCACAGTCGAAGTTCTTCGCCAAAGGAATCGTCTCGCAGGCGACGATCGAAGGCGTGCCGAGCGCGGACAGCGCCGAGAGCTCCGCAGGAGTGCTGGCTGCCTACGTCGGCAAGGTCGGTGTCGCCGACACGCCGCTGCGCCCCGCCGGCAAGATCCACCTCGAGACGGGGAAGGTGCTGGACGTCGTCGCCGACGGCGAGTTTATTGAACGCGGCGAGAAGGTCGTCGTGCAGTCGTGCGAGTCGACGCGCATCGTCGTCGGACGCGTACCGATCAGCGAGGACCCGGACCCCGACGTGGTCTGAGCTCGACGCACGAGGATAGGTTCATGGAAGCATTGATCCCGAACACCCAATGGGCCCTCCTTTTCATCGGGCTCGGGTTGGTCCTCATGTTCTTCGAGATCTTCATCCCGACAGCAGGTGTCCTCGGCGTCGTCGCGGCGGCCGCGATCGGAGCAGGAATCTACCAGCTGTTCCAATTGGGACACACGTTTCTGGGAGTGACGTCGATCTTCATCTCTCTCGGCGTCTACGCGCTGATATTCCTCTACATGATCAAGCGTCTCAAGTTCGAGACGGTTCAAGATTCGAAAGAGTTCACGTCCGTCGACGCCTCGATCGAGGGCCTCGCGGGCAAGAAGGGCACGACCGAGACGCCACTGCGTCCCGCAGGCGTCGCCCGCATCGACGGCCACCGCGTCGATGTCGTCGCAGCGACCGGATTCATTGAAAAGAACATTCCCGTGAGAGTCGTGGAAACGAGCGGCAATCGCGTCGTCGTGCGGAGTCTGTCTTAGGGGGCTTTCGGGAAGCCCCCTCTCGATCGTGGAGGAACCACGATCGATTCACCCCAACCAGCAAAGTCCTGCCCTCAAAGTCCTGCCCTCAAAGTCCTCCCCTCAAAGTTCAGGCAAGGTTTGCAAGAAATGAACGCTAATATCACCAGCTCGATTTACGAATTCACCTCCCTCGCCTCGACGGTACTCGCCCAGGCGAATGCCGATCCGGACAAGAACGGCGGTGGCAGCATCACCGAATTCTTGAAGATGGCGGGAATCATCGTCGCGATCCTCTTCGCGATCTTCGTCTTCTTCTTCCTGATGAAGTTCGGAAAGCTCTGGCTGCAGGCGCTCTCCTCGGGTTGCCCCGTCTCGGTGAAAGAGTTCATTGGGATGTTCCTGCGAAAGATCAATTCGCGTGTCATCATCGACGTGCTCGTCATGGCGCACAAAGCCGGCGTGCCCGTCGAGATCGACAAGCTCCAGGCGCACGTGCTCGCGCGCGGAAACGTGCGTGCGACGGTTCAATCCCTCGTCGCTGCTTCGCGCGCGAATATCCCGCTGACCTTCGAGCGTGCCGCCGCGATCGATCTCGCGGGTCGTGACGTGCTCGACGCGGTGCGCACGAGCGTGCAC
>CAYZGY010000856.1:829-3757 GCA_964478085.1 uncultured Planctomycetia bacterium | reverse complement strand
GCGCGCGATCTCGACGCCGTTGAGCCAGGCGACGAATCCGTCATCCCGATCGATCGCTAAAAACGGGATCGCCGAATCACAGTCGGCTGCGTCCGGATCCCAGTCGAACTCGACGCGCGCGAGGATCGAGTGCAGGCCGGCCCTTACCGTCGACCGCGTCTTGATCCAGTCGGGAATCTCGGCGGCGTTCGTGTCGAACCCGATGCCGAGCCGGCCGTCGCGCCAACCGGCTTGCCGGTCGTCGAAGTCGGGCTCGAACCACTCGGCAGGACCGGCGAAGCCCGGATCGCCTCCGTCGAGGTTCTCGAACCAACGCACGACGGATTCGCTGTCGACGAGGACACAGTTGTCCGTCGTCGTACGATCCGCGCAGAAACTCTGGCCCGCGACTTGCCAGTTCTGTGGAAGAAAGCCGGAGTGTTCGGTCGAGACGCGCTGGAGGCTCGGGCCGAAACCGTCCGCACGCGCGGGCCAGAGTCCGTCTTGGCGATACGGGACGAGCTCGACGCGGCGACCTCGTGCATCGAGAAGCTCGACGTCGTCGGCCCAGTTCGAGAGGCCGCCTTCCCACGGCCCGGCGATCGTGTCGACCGGGGCTCCCGTCGCTCGGGAGAGCCCGTCGGGTGAGCGTGCGACGAGGAGGAAGCCGTTCGCGGGCACGGAGGCCGGTCCCGTCTTCGCGTCGAACGTGTGATCCACGGCGCCGCTGAGCATCCAACCGTCGATGTCGACGGCGTCGTCCGTGCGATTGTAGAGCTCGACGAACTCTTCTTGCTCGTCACGATCACCGGTCGGGTGGTAGCTGATCTCGGTGACGATCACCGGCGAGAACACGCCCGGGGGCGGAGCCGGACACGCTTCGCCCGGATGAGCACGAAGGGGTGTACCGAGCTCATCGTCCGACGCACGCCAGTTCCCGGCCTGGTGCGAGCTCGCGGTCAGGCAGAGTCGTTCGAGAGTCCTTCCGGTGAGATCGGCAGCGGGATCCCAGGGAGCCTCGTCGTCGTAACGGAGCTCATCGACGACGGCGCCGTCCGCGTCGACGATTCGCAGACGTTCCCCGCCGTTCGAGAGCGCCCCGGAGAAATCGCCGAGCAGTCGATCGACGGGCAGGCCGGCTCGGTCGGCCAGGACCGCTCGGTCTCGGCAGATCACGGCGCGCTCGCCCGGGCCCAGGCGCGCGCCCGGAGCGCAGACGCAGGAGAATCCGTCCGTGACGGCGCGGTGGGGCGCGCATGCGCCGGGCGCGGGCGCCGGGCCCCCGCGGCGCCCCCGGAGCGAAGACGAAGGAGATTCCGTCCGTGAAGGCCCAGTTCGAGAGATCGACCTCGCCACCCGTCGAGACGATCTCGACGAACTCGAGACTCGGGTCGACCGGGGCGTAGTGGATCTCGCTGATCCGTACGTCGGCGGAGACGGTACTCGCACCGATGGCGAGCAGCGCGGAGCAGACAGCGAGTTTCGACAGCGTCCTCGAGATCCAGAAATCACCGGGATCGGGACGCCGTAGCAGGATGGCGATGGGGGGATTGGAACTCAAGCGTTACTCGACGACAGCACCCTGAGGAGATCCACCCATTTTCGCGACGGCGAGCGCTCGAGTCCAGCCGGGGGCCCAGGAGTGCGGAAGATTCTTTCCTGACGGATAGATAGGGAATTCAGTAGGAGGGGCTCATCGGGAGGTTTAAGATCGGAGTTCTGACCATCTTTACGGATACGAGAGCGTCGACGCGCGGCCCGTCCGTGGGGCGTTTCGGATTGGACGAGCGCGTTCTCGACGAAGAAGAATTCGGACTCTCATTCGGATAATCGAGCGATGATCGAGCGTCGCGCCCGGGCTTGTTACGGGCACGGTTTCCAATCCCTGATCGCGCGGAATATCGCCCTTCCGCTTTTCGGTGCGCTGCTGCTTGCTGCGATGCTTCTCGGAGTGGGCACGATTCGCGCGCAGGAGGACGAGTCCGAGTTCATCCTGCCCGACATCTTCGTCGACCCGATCCACCTCAACGACCTGCGGATCACACCGACAGAGCTGCGCGTGTCGAACGGCACGGCCAACCTCGGGCCGGGCATCTTGGAAATTCGTGGGCTGCCGCCCGATCCGGATGAGCCCGATCGACAGCTGGTGATTCAACGGCTCTACCGCAAGGACGGCACCTTCGAGGACTTTCCCGCGGGTCGTTTCGTGTTTCACCCGACCCACGACCACGTCCACATCGAGAACTGGAGCGTCTATCGCCTGCGCGAGCTGCTCCCAGGGGATGAGATTGGAGAGGTCGTCCGCAAGGGCAAGAAGACGAGCTTCTGCATTCTCGATCTCCGCATCTACGACTCGAGCTTGCCGAACTTCGGGCCACGTCGATTCCCGAACTGCGGATCGACGATCCAAGGCCTGACCGTCGGTTGGGTCGACGTCTACCATCGTTCGCTCGACGGGCAGGATATCTCTCTGCTCGGCATCGAGGACGGGGTCTACTGGCTCGAGTCGGAGGTCGACCCCGACGATCACTTCATCGAAGCGAACGAAAACAACAACATCGCGCGACGCATCGTCGTCGTCGGTCAACCCGAGGGGCGAGTCCCCGATGCCTTCGAGCCGAACGACTCTCGCGAGCAGATCGACGCTTACGCGGTGGGGTGGCCCAATAGCGCCAATCTCGGTCCTGTCGGTCCGCACCTCGAGATTCGCGGCCTGACGATCACGGAGGGCGACGTCGACGTCTTCCGCTTCTACCGACCCGAGGGCGAGGGGTCGGACATCTCGCATCGGCCACGAGTCATCGTCGATTCGGAGGTCGCGGGAGGAAAGCTGTCCGTCGATCTCATCGACGAGTCCGGCGAAGTTCTCTGGAGCCAGACGTCACTGGCGGGCTACGTTCCGATCTTTCTCGACCGTCGGCCGGCCGGTTGGTACTACCTTCGCGTCAG
>CAYZGY010000856.1:253-819 GCA_964478085.1 uncultured Planctomycetia bacterium | reverse complement strand
CATCGTGGGGTCGACGAACCCTCGCTACTCGATCGAGTTTCGTGCGCCGAACGACAACGATCCGCCCGAGGTCGAGGTTCTCTCGCCCGCTGGGAAGGACGTTTCGATCGTCCACGGCGTGCAGAATTTCGAGGTGCTCTGGAACGTTACGGATCCCGAGGGCGAACCGACCTGGGCGAGCGTCTTCCTCAACGACACGCCGGAGCTCGACGGCACGGAGCAGCTCGCTACGACGACCTTGCGCACGCCTTCCGAGTTCGGTGGGGCGATCGTCAGCACGGCCGAGTTCGAGACGGGCAGGTACTACGTCTACGTCCAGGCGACGGACGGGGCGAGCGTCACGGGCACCTGGGCCGACGTCACGCTGTCGTTCGTCGATCCGCCGCCCGATTGCTCGACCAAGATCGGCGGGGCGGGTGATTGCAATGGCAACGGAGTGGTCGACTCGTGTGAGATCGACCTCGAGTTCACGTCCGACTGTGACGGGAACGGCATTCCGGACGAGTGCGATCTTTTCTACGGTGTTCACGATCGGGACAACGATCTGATCCCCGATCGCTGTCAGT
>CAYZGY010000856.1:0-243 GCA_964478085.1 uncultured Planctomycetia bacterium | reverse complement strand
GCCGACGGGTTCCTCGATGTCAGCGACGTCGTCAGCATCATCCAGTTCCTCTTCGCCGGCGGCGACTCGCCGAGCTGTCTCGAAGCGGCCAACGCGAACAACGACAAGCGCCTCGACGTGTCCGACGGGATTTTTCTCCTCAACCACCTCCTCCTGCGCAGCAAGAAGTCGCCACCGTTTCCGGGGCCTCCCCGGTGGCCCGGCGGCCGCTCGCGGCCCCCCCCCTGGCGCCGGGGCGCGCCT
>CAYZGY010000855.1:0-3778 GCA_964478085.1 uncultured Planctomycetia bacterium | reverse complement strand
CGCGCCAGATCTCGATTCTCGAGTCCCTCGCGAGCTTCGCGTCGAACCGTGGAGATCACGAGCGCGCCGAGAAGCTCCTGAGGAAGCGACTCGAGCACACGCCTCAGTCGACGACGGGTCACTTGCTCGTCGCCGGCCAGCTCCTCGCGCGAGGCGACCAGGCCGGCGCGATCGCGCTGCTCGACAAGCACGCGAAGGAGCGTCCCTGGGATATCGCAGCCGTGAGCGCATACGCCGGGCTCGTCCAGCGAATGCGGGGGGACGAAGCCGCTCTGCCGGCGTATCGACAGCTCCTCGCGATGCAGCCCGGCAACCGCGCCCTGCGCGAGTTCGTCGCACGATTCGATCGTGCGACGGCCGAATACTGGAAGCCGTACGACGAGAAGCTCGAGGACTGGCTCGATCGCGTCCCGACGTCGGGTCCGCTGATCGGAACGAGCTCGGCTCTCTGCGTGCTAGACATCACCGTCGTCGAGATCTACGACGACAACTCGTCGAGCTCGTACACGCACCAAGCCTTCCAGCTCCTGACGGAAGAGGCCAAGGACGAGGTCGCGAAGGTGCAGACGGCGGGCGAGATCCTGGCCCTTCGAACGCTGACCCCGCAAGGCGAGTCGCTCGAGCCCGTCGCGGCGCTCGAGGGGGGACAGTACATCATGCCGGGAATGAAGCCCGGCGTATTCACGGAGTACGCGTACCGCATCGACGACGAGTCGCGCCAGGGAGCCGCGTACACGCAAGGCTCCTTCTACTTCCAGGACTTCAGCTACAAGCAGACCTTCCTCCTCTCGCGGATGGTCTTCATCGTTCCCCCAGCCATGGCGAGCGACGTCATCGAAAAGCGCCTCAGCGGACACGCCGAGGCGACGGGGATCGTGTCGGTGAAGAAGACCGAGAAGCAGCTCGAGGACGGTCGCCGCGTCATCACGTACGAGTCGAACGCCGCGGCGCGCGTCGAGCCCGAGCGAGCGATGCCGCCCTCTCGGGAGTACATCCCGAGCATCGAGGTGCAGCGCAAACGATCGTGGCGAGACGTCACCGAGACGCTGCGCATGAGCGTACGCCGAAGCACTCTGCCGACGCCGGAGCTCGAGAAGGCCGCCCGCGAAGCGACCGAGGGTCTCGAGGATCCTCTCGAGAAGGCGAAGGCGCTCTACAAGTTCGTCCACGACCTCGTCGCACAGGAGCGTGGCAGTCGCATCGCGACGCGCGTTCTCCTCGAGAAGAGCGGCGATCGTACGAATGTCTACAAGGCCCTGCTCGACGCCGCGGGGGTGCCGTCCGCGTGGGCCTTCGCGAGCCCGAAAGCGGGCCTCCTGCCCGAGCAGAACTGGGCCTACCCGAGCACATCGCTCTTCCCATCGCGCTTCATCGTCCTCGATCAGCCGGGCGCTTCGCCGATCTGGGTGACGATGCGCTACCGCCACTCACCGTTCGGTCGGCTGCCCGAGAGCTTCAACGCTGGACGCGCGCTCGTGCTGCGCTCCGGCAGCGCCGAGTTCGTCTCGATGCCGAGTGTGCCCGCCGACGACTTCGCCAGCACGCTCACGGGCAAATTGAAGCTCGGCGACTCGACCGAGGTCGACGTCGAGTTCTCGATGGTGACACGCATCCTCCAGGCCTACCTCGCCAAGGATCAGTTCAAGAACATCCCGACCTTCCAGCGCGGGCTCCTGCTCCAGTCGCAGGCCCGACGGATGTTCCCCGGCGCCAAGGTGACGAAGGCCGCGTTCGGCGGCGAGGACGACCCGAACACGCCGCTCGAGCTGCAGTTCAAGCTCTCGGCGCCGAATCTGCTCGCCCAGAGCGGCCAGGACTTCCTGCTGCCCGTCGTCGTGCAGCCCTCGTCCCTCGTGCGATCTTACGGTGCGCCGCCGGATCGAAAGCACCCCTACGTGCTGCGGCTTCAGCGCGTCAATTACGACTCGCTCCTCGTCGAGCTCGGCGAGAGCTTCGAGCTCGCGCGACTACCTGAGGGAGTGGCCCTGGCCGGAAAGTTCTTCACGTACTCGCTGTCCTTCCGCGAGGAGGAGGGCGGAATCCGCGTCGACCGACGCCTCGAGATTCGCCCAGGCCGCCTCGAGCCCGACGAGTTCCCGGCCTTCCTGAAGCTCCTCCAAGACGCCGACAACGCCGAAAAGGAGCGCATCGTCCTCCGCAAGATCAAGCGCTCCTAATCAAAGCCCGGCGGCGGGTCGCCGAGCCTCGCGGCGGGTCGCCGCGATACGTCCGTCATCTCGATTCCGGGCAACGATCGACTCCGGTCATCACCCCTCGCCCCCCCTCTTCCACTCCGCGCAGACACTCGTGCGGATCCCCCCGCGCGAGTTGAAGATGCCGTCGATCCTCATCTGGCGCGGTCTCACGGCCGCGACGAAGTCATCGAGGATCCGGTTGACGACGTGCTCGTGGAAGATCCCGACGTTACGGAACTCCGTCATGTAGAGCTTGAGCGACTTGAGCTCGACGCAGAGTCGATCGGGAACGTAGTCGATCGTCAGCGTCGCGAAGTCGGGAAGCCCCGTCTTCGGGCAGATGCAGTTGAACTCGGGGATCTCCATCGTCACGTGGTAGTCCCGGTCGCTATACTGATTCTCCCACGTATCGAGCTCGGGAAGCTCGAGCTGACGAACCTCTCCCTGAAGTCCTTCGTAGTCGCTCATCGGCAGCTCTCTGGGTTCTTCGCCCTCCGCGCGAGAGAATGCCCGCGCTGAAGCGGCTTGAGATTCTCGGGGGCCCAACTATGATTTGCAATTCCAATCGCCCGATCGGGGCGGCCCCTCGAAAACAGCCGGAATAGCGAAGCATGCGCGCTCAGGTCCACTTTGTCGATCAGCAGCCACCCGTCGTCGACGCCTGGAGCTACCAGTTCGAGGACGTCGAGGTGAAGCCTCAGATCGCCTGCGGAGACATCTTCGAGACGGCGGCCGACGCCCTCGTCATCGCGGGAAACTCGTTCGGATTCCTCGATCGGGGCATCGAGCTGACCCTCTGCGAGCGATACGGCTTCGAGCTCCAGGACGTGCTTCGAGAGACTGTGCGCGAAAAGTTCCGCGGCGAGCTGCTCATCGGGCAGGCCGCGAGCGTCCCCCTTCCGGGCGGGGCCCAGCAGAAGCAGCTGATCTACGTCTCGCAGTATCGCACCCCGGCGCCGGTCGAGGGCACCGTCAACCCCTACCTCGCTTGCCGTGGGGCGTTCCTCGAGATCGAGCGCCAGGAGGAGGGCGGTTCGGAAGCCCCCGGCTCGGTCGCGCTGGCGGGAGTCGGGTCGGGTGGCTGCGGGCTCCATCCGGGCCTCGTCGCGCGTCAGATGCGCTACGCGTTCGAGATTTTTCGCACCGGCCGGGGCTACGGAGACAAGAATCTCTCCCAACTTTCCCGCCGTCAGAGCAAGCTCGCGTCGATCCCGAAATCGTATCTCGAAGGGGAGAATGCCCCTTCCGCGAGCGAATCTCCTTAGACCGCCGAGCCTAAGCGCGCATCAACCCGACCTTTACGCGTCCGGCACGGCCGTACGGAAGAAAAACTTTTCCTTCCGCGAATTGTCGGATCCCCCTACAATGAGCGATGCCCTGAGAAATGTGTCAGGGATATTTTGGGGGATTTCACGAGTCGGTGAACGGTTGCCCACAACTTCCGCTTAGCCGAGTCGCGGAGTCCGGGTTCTGACTTGTCACGTAACTGGGTCGCGCAAAGTCGGTCACAAGTGTCCTTGTCGTCGATGCGAAGAGATCCTCGGTCGAAGACGACAACGTGCCCGAGCGTCGCGCACCAATTC
>CAYZGY010000854.1:0-3787 GCA_964478085.1 uncultured Planctomycetia bacterium | reverse complement strand
TGAGATCGGCCTTCGCAACGGACGCACCGTTCGGCTTCGTCACGCTGTCGACACTCATCCTGCAAATCCAGAACACATTATCGGTCCCGACTCGCATTGAATTCAGCGATCTCGCTGTGGAAAGTGAGCGAGCAGCTTAGGAAGGAGGTAGGAGAGGGCTTCTTTGTAGACGCGACGAGTGTTTTTTGGCGGCCCGACATAGTCGCCGACAAGAATCAGGCTTACGAAGTAGGGTACGCCAGGATAACGGTCGGCGAGGCGCAGTCGGTCGACGTCAGGGTCGAGTCGGCGGTTGTAGACGAATGTCGAGAGGCTGTAGGCCTGGACAGCACTGGAGCGGGTCCAGCGGAATTCGTTGAACAGCAATTTGGGTTCGACGAAAAGGGGTAGCTTCGGAATATCTGCTCCGTCAATCGTGATGATTTCCCGATTCTTGAGACTCAAACCGTGCGCTTTGAAGCAAACCTCTGGGTGGTGCAGCCCCCCAGAGGCACCGCCACGAACGAAACCCACATAGAGATGAATTTGTGCGCCATGCTTTGAATACACACGACTCAGGTAGTCGGAGATCCCAGCGATCTTAACGACGCGTTTTGGCAAGGGAGCCTCGAGACCGTTCCAGCCCGGCCCGAGCAAATCCATCGGGAGCACAGCGAGCGGCGTGCTCATCGTATCTGGACCGAGATCCGGGCGGAACCACTCGTCGTAACCGAGTCGTACGACGTAGCAGACCCAAACTACCGTCGCGAGAATTGACACTCGATTCATACGGCGCTCTCCAAGCTGTCGGATTCGGGCGGCGCCGGTGACTCGATCGAACGCCAGTCGAGAAGCCACCAAATACCGAATAGGAGGGCGAAACTCAACGCGTAGGTGGTATAGCCCAATAGATCGTGGGACCAGCCGCTCGACAGGTCGATATCGAATTCAATGAAAGCGATCGCAACGGTTAGAATACGAACGATGTTGACGGCGATCGTGACCGGGATCGCCATGGCGCACAGAAGAATCCCCTTCCAAAAACCGGACTTGACGAGATAGCCAACAAACACAGCGGTAGTCAAAATGGCCATCAAAGATCGGATGCCGCTACACGCGTCTGCCACTTCGAACTGATGATCGCCGACTAACAGCATATTCCCTTCTGGGGCGGCAGGAGCCCCCATAAGGAGCAGAATCTCTGCTGAAAGGCGCGTCGCAAACTCCTTAAGCAGAAGGCGTATATCTCCGAGAACGAAATAAGGGGGCGGAATCGCAAGTGCAAGAAACAGCAGTGGGAAGCGGATGCAACGAACAACTGTCGATCCCAATATGTACCACACTCCGCCAAACACCGCTCCCCAGAGTGCGAAGCGTTGTACTGACGCGAGCCGACGAACAGAAGCGAACTCTCCCACGAAGAAACACGTGATTGACGCGATCGTGACTAGCAACCCGATTCGCGAGCGACTCACCGGCAACATCGCGAGCCTCTTGCGATCTAGAAAGACTATGGTTGCTGATACGATAGGCACGAGAAACCCGTGGGAGTAATCCTCATTTCTCAACCAGTGATTCACCAGCCAACTTAGACTCGGCCAAAAGAAGAGGGTAGCTCCAACACCGAGGGCAATAAGAGCGAGACGGTTCCGGCTAAGATAGGAGAGGACGGAATCAGTCTCTCCCTGAACCGCGGCAGTCAGAGCCTTGGGGTTCGTCACTGGATTGCCTTTCCGCGCAGGCTGAATTCAAAAAGGGGAATAGCTGAAGCTCGGCAAAAAACGAGTTCGGGTGTAAGCGTCTCTTTGATGACGGGATCGACCGTCGACAGGTCAGCGACGGCGTGAGATCCTCGACCCGCCGGAGGCTCTCGGCGGCAGGACGCGCGTTCCAATCCCGTCGCGCGTGATCCGTTATCCGCGCGATGGATTTCCGGTCGCCCGGACGCTCCGGAAAGTGCTCTTACGATGAGTTGATTCTTCCCGGCCCCCTTATCCTGCGGATCAGCGCGCGGTGTTTTCGGTCGCTTGACGCGCTTCGCGCCAACCTCTCGGCGTGAGTTCCTCGATGCGCGATTGCGGATGTGTCGAGACGCGCTCGATCACGTCGGAGAGGTACGCGAAGGGGTCGACGCCGAGGCGCTGGCAAGATCCGACCAGCGAGAAGAAGACTGTCGCGCGTTGCCCGCCGCCCTTCTCACTTCCGAGGAATAGAAAATTCTTCCTGCCTAGCACGACCCGGGCGCATGCTGTTCTCGCTCCAGTTGTTGTCGATCTCGGCCTCGGCGACCTCGAGGTAGCGGCACATAGCCTCCCACTGGCCTCGCGCGTACTTCACAGCCTTGCCGAGCTTGCCTTTGGGCACACCGAGCGAAGCGATCGAGTCGATCTCGCCCTTGAGGAGATCCATGAGCGGACGCGAGAGAGCGTCGCGAAGTAGGAGAAGCTCCTCGCCTTCTAGCCCTTCCTCACGCGCGTAGTCCTCCACGCCATAAATCCGTCGACACTCTTTCAACCAACCGAGGCAGCATTCGATCACGCTTCGGCGTCAGTACGCTTCCTTGTCGAACGGCTGGGATCTTCCATCGAGGCGTGCGAGCTGGTCGCTCCTATGAGGGATCACGGCTCCGATTCCATGACGACGCAACCACAGACGAATACGCGGGAAGCTATACCCTTTGTCTCCCGCTACTCGCGCCGGACGCGTTCGAGGACGACCTGCCGGCTGCGGAATTCGAACAGCGTTCAACGCGTCTTCGAACAGCTTCGAGTCGTGGACTTGTCCTGCGGTGACGTGAACGCTGAGAGGGACTCCTCCGGCGGCAGCTCGCGAAGCGCGAACCGAGGAACCGTCGATGCACCAGAGATCCCAATCGATCTTGCCGTCGCGGTCCAACCGAATCTGTAAAGCGTCCAGGACTCGGTCGAAGGTGCCCTCCTCCCGCCAGGAATTGAACCGATGGTATATCGACTGCCACGGACCGTATCGCCCTGGAAGGTCGCGCCACGGAGCGCCCGTTCGCAGTACCCAGAGAATCCCCGTTGAGAACCTGCCGAGCAGGCCTACCGCGCGTGCCGCTGGCTCTCTGTGGGAACAGATCCTAGATGAGGTCCCACTCGTCGTCGCTCAGTTCGTGTCGTCTCACGCCGATGTCCTCCTGCACTTCTTCGCGTCGAAAGGAACGCTGTCACAGGAGAGTTATCGGCAGGTCGTCATCGGTCCCTGATGCTTTTTCAGACCGAGCCTAGTTGATCAACGAGGGTCGCGACCGTGGCCTGCGCGTTGTACACGGGTACTACCACAGAGTATCCTGGCGCCAAATCATCGATCGTCGGTGCACTGGCGACTTCGCGAATGGTGGACATCATGAACTGCGAGTGGAGCGCCCGAGACCGAGAACATTGTCACAACACGTGATACGTGCAACACCGCACACATAGCACCTGTCGAATCCTACAGCACGCCTCGAACACGGGGATCAGAGCCACTCCACTGAGGAATTGTTACTCACAGTCAGCTCAGCGAGCGGAGTCAACGCCGATTGCGCACACATGACGGCAGACTCCGTCCGCGTCATGCTCCACGGCAATCCGGAGAGGACCTAAGACCCCCAATGTACTCATGCGATCGATACCCGTCAACCACCAAAAAAACGGGACCTCCTGCAGTTTCGGTGGGTCACGGCCACCCGTGATCGGTTAGCCGCAAGTCCCATCGCCGTCATCGCTTACGAAGTCGCCCGTCCACTGATCAATCATCACTTGCGGCGGGCCCTCGACATCTCGTGACGCGCCTCTACCATTTGACG
>CAYZGY010000853.1:0-3789 GCA_964478085.1 uncultured Planctomycetia bacterium | reverse complement strand
GTGTGGCTGGTATGGAGCGTGAGCACGGCGGGGTGTTCAAGGCCATGAAGGCGGCCAAGAAGGCGAAGCGCGAGGGGACCGCGCGAGCTGATGGAAGCGGGGCGGAGAAGAAATCGGCCTTCGGCGCGAAGCTCAGCAGCTTCGCGGGAGGGCTCGAGACACTCTCCGAGCGAATGCGCGCGCAGCTCGGTGATCGAGTCGTCGCGGATTGCGCCGTCGAATCCATCCGACCGTCCGAAGCGGATCCGAAGACTGCGCCTTTCAGCGTACATTTTCGCGACGGTCGCGTCGAAGACTACGACCGTGTCGTCGTCGCGGCACCGGCGGCCCGCGCGGCGAGCCTCTTCGCGGCCAAGGAGCCCGATCTGGCGCGCGCGCTCGAGGCGATCCCGTACGCGGCTGTCGCCGTCGTATGCCTCGGCTTTCGGCGCGAGGATGTCGAGCACGCGCTCGATGGCTACGGATTCCTCATCCCGCGCGATCAGGGCGTCCGTACGCTCGGCGCGATCTGGACCTCGAGCATCTTCCCCGATCACGCTCCGTCGGACTGTGTGAGCCTGCGGATCATGGTCGGTGGGGCGCGCGACCCGGACGCCGTCGATCTATCCGCCGAGGAGCTCGAAGACCTCGTGCGCCGCGAAATCGGCGAGGTCCTCGGGATCCGAGGTGAGCCCGTCGCGCGCAGGGTCTACCGCTACACGCAGGGAATTCCCCAGTACAACGTCGGACACGCCCGTCGGCTCGATCGGATCGAGGATCAACGGCGACGCGTCCCGCGGCTCTGGCTCGTCGGGAACGCCTACCGCGGGGTAGGTATCAACGACTGTATTCGAGATGCGAAGAGCATCGCCCGAGAGGTCCTGGCGGATCTCAAGAGCGACCTTCGCGAGAGTGCTTAGAAGACGGAAACAACAACTGGAACAAGCAGGCCCGGAGCCCTCCCGAAGGATCGCTTCCGAGCCCGCCCGAGACCCCGGTTTTGGGCTTGCAAAGAACTGCTACCGCTCTACCTTATGACGGTTTGCCCCCTCTCAGGTGGAGCCTCCCTTGCGGGGAGATGACACGGATCTGGTAGCAGGGTCCGAGCGGTCGATTCCGGGTCTCTCCGAGACGATTCGAATCGGAGCGATTCAGGAGAGCTGGTTAGATGCGCTTTCGAGAAATTCTGGGACCGAATCCCGTTGCGAGTGTCGCTGCCCTGGTGATCATGTCCGCCCTGGCGATGTTGATCGCGACCAGTTGCGAGACGAAAGAGGAAGCCGAGAAGCGGCGGATTGCTCGCGGCGAGGCGCCGACGGGTGGCGGAGAAGACGGCGAGACCAAGACCAAGACCGTTGAACCGCCGAAAGGCGACAAGTTCGGAACGGGCTCGATCGTCGGTCGCGTCACCGTCGCGAACGCCATCCCCGCCCAGTCCCTCAAGAACTCGCTCGCGTCGAAGGCCGATTGTGTCAATCAGCGCAAGGAAAAGGGGCTTCCCGAGCTTTTCAGCGAAGTCCTGACCGCCAGCGCCGACGGTGGTCTCAAGGACTGTGTGGTCTACATCAAAAAGGTCTCGGGTCGTCGCTACAGCTTGGACGACGCGAAAGAGTACGGCCACCCCGACCCGGTCGTGATCGATCAGGTCGGGTGTCAGTACACGCCGCATGTGCTCGCGGCGTTCAAGGGGCAGGATCTGCTCGTCAAGAACAGCGATCCGTTCCTTCACAACGTCGCCGTAGCGTCGAAGGGCATCAACATCTCGATGAACACGATCGAGGAGAAGACCATCGCGGGCCTCTTCAACAAGGCCGGTTCCGGGGCGGCCTTCGCCTGCTCGGTACACCCGTGGATGAACGCCAAGTCGATGGTCCTCGAGACACCGTTTTTCACGGTGACCGACGCCGACGGGAAATTCGAAATCAACAAGCTTCCAGCGGGAAGCTACAAGGTCGAGGTCTACCACGAGGCGACGTCGATCGGCCTCGTCGGACGCATCAAAGCCCAGACGATCGAGGTCGCAGATGGCCAGAAGGTCGACGGCGTCGAGTTCAAGGGCAAGGTCAACTAAGCGCCGGTTAACTCAGATAGAGAAGTGAACCTTTTCGTTCGCGAGCATTTTGGCTCGCGGGCAGGAATTCCGAGAGTCGAATCCATGTCGTCCATGAAGCGAGAACAGGAACCCGCAAGCCGCCGACGCAACGGTCGCGGCCGGGCCTTCTCCAGTCCTATCCTCGGCGCGCCGATTCTCAGTGTCCTTTGGGCGCTAGTCCCTGTCGCGGCGTTGCTCATGTCGGCCGTTGCGTACGCGCAAGACGATGCCGCCGCCAAGACCGAATCTGCTGCCGGCCATGCCGAGAAGCTCGACCTCGGAGATACCTACGCCGAGGGCAGCACGATCATGCCCAAGGCGATCTCCCACCACGCTCGCGACATCGACAGGCTCTTCTGGGGAATCTTCTGGCTCACGGGCATCACGTTCGTGATTGTCGAAGGACTGTTGGTCTATATTCTGATCAAGTACCGTCACCGCGAGGGGAAGACGAAGGCGGACCATTTCCACGGAAGCCACAAGCTCGAGGTCTTCTGGACGGTCGGGACCGCGCTGATTCTGATCACCATCGCCATCGTTCAGAACGATACGTGGTCGCAGATGAAGAAGGACGTCCCCGACACGAAGGACGCCCTCCTGATCCGCTGCTACGGCGAGCAGTTCTACTGGTACTTCAACTACCCGGGCGCCGACGGCAAATTCGAAGACGCCAAGCCTTGGCAACAGAACCAGGCGAACGACGGCACGAAGATCGGTCTGGGCTTCCGCGAAGCGTCGAACGACGTGACTCTGCCCGGTAAGCTCGTCGTCCCGGCCGGGGTGGACGTGATCATCGAGCTCAACTCGATGGGCAAGTACGTCGAGGCCGATCCGGACGGCGACGATCCGAACGCCTTTCAGTGGACGCACCCCGTCCTCCACAGTCTGTTTATCCCCGTCCTGCGTCTCAAGCAGGACCTCGTCCCGTACAACCCCGGGCTCTACTGGTTCAAGGTCGAGCCCAACGCGGACAACGGCGAGACGTGGGCGGACGTGATCGGCGACTACGAGATCGCCTGCGCCGAGCTTTGCGGAGAGGGGCACTCGCTCATGCGCGCTGACTTCAAGGTCGTGGCGCCGGAGGATTTCGCGAAGGAGGTCGGTTACGACTACCGCACCTCCCCGCGTCCGACAGAGTTCCCCCCGATGATCCACATTCGCGATCGTCCGCCGGTCGAAAGTGAAGACGACGAGTAAGAGAAAGCTTTAAGACGATGACGACGACTGCTTCCACTCCCGCGGACACCGGGGAACACCACGAGCACCACAAGCCGAGCTTCTGGGCTCAGTACGTCTTCTCGATGGACCACAAGGTCATCGGGATGCAGTTCCTCTTCACCAGCTTGATCATGATGGCCGTCGGCGGCGGCCTCGCGGTCGCGCTGCGACTTCGCCTCGCCTTCCCCGACATGCTCCCGAGCCTCGGTGGCGAGACGTACAACGTGCTCTTCACGATGCACGCCTCGATCATGATCTTCTTCGTGATCATCCCGATTCTCGTCGGTGCCTTCGGCAACTTCGTGATACCGCTCCACATCGGGGCGAGGGATATGGCCTTCCCGTTCATGAACGGGCTCAGCTATTGGGTCATGCCGGCCGCGGGTATCATCATGCTCCTCGGGCTGACGCTCGAAGGCGTGCACAACATGGACTCGCTCAACAGCGCCATCGCCGCGGGTGCCTTCGCGTCGGGAGGTTGGACGTCGTATCCGACCCTG
>CAYZGY010000852.1:0-3790 GCA_964478085.1 uncultured Planctomycetia bacterium | reverse complement strand
GCGGAAGCAGCAGCTGCGTGACGTGTCCCCAGTAGAGCGCCGTGAAGGCGAGCACGCGAACGATGGGCGCGGAGCGTGCCCAGTGGCGCGGGCGTCGTGACGGTCCGAACGCGAGCGAGGCGACTCGCCGACAGCGTCTCGAGTGAAAGAGCTCCGCGACCGCTGCGAGGACGAAGACCGAGATCGCGACAATTTGCGCTACCACGGCGTGTACCTCAGTCCGAAGAGCGCGAGAAGCGCCAGCCCGAGGCAGCTCAATCCCGCGATGCAGTAGGGGACGAAGTTGTCCATACTCTCGACGTGCGACTTCTTGAGCTTCGTCTCCTGCATCTGATCGATGCGTTGGAAGACCGACTTGAGCGCGTCGGTGTCGCCGGGTTGGAAGACCTCGCCGCCCGTGCGGCTCGTGATCGTCACGAGTTGGCCCGGGAGGGCGCTGTTCGCGACGTGCACGGCGTACACGACGACGTTCTCCTTCTTGAGTCGCGCAGCGAGCTCCTCGTCCTTGCCACCCTCGAGGTCGAAGCTGTAGCCGTCCGAGATCAGGATGATCATTCGATCTCCCTCCTCGCGCGAGGAGAGCACGTCGAGGCACGCGTTGAGGCCCTTGCCGATCATCGTGCCGTTGAACCAGCTCGGCAGGTTTTCGGGTCTCAGAAAGGGTGGGGCGCAACGGAAGGCCGAGACGTCGGACGTCAGCGGCACCCAGTGGAGGACGTTGTGCCCGAAGATCGTCAGTCCGAACGCGTCACCTTCGCGGTAGTCGAGGAAGTCGTTGATCGCCTGCATCGCGGCGTCGTAGCGAGATCCGGATCCGAACGGCGAGGTCATGCTGCCCGAGACGTCGACGCAGAACTCGATGTTCGTCAGCGTCTTCTCCACGCGCGGCTCGCTCAATTGCTGCGGACCCGAGAGCAGGATGATCGCCATCGCGAGGACGAGTGCGGGCATCGATTCGAGAATCGTCAGGCTCAACCACCAGTACTTCCCACGCTTCTCGACGGTGTGATCGAACGGAAGCGCGATGCGCCCTGCCGTCCGCCGCCAGACCCAGACGAGGATCAGGAAGGGGACGATGAGAAGGAACAGGACGGTGGGGTGAGTGAAGACGAGTTCCAAAGATCAGCTCCCGGACGTCACGTTCGAGAGTTCCGAGTACGGTTTCAAGAGAGCGTTGACGTCGACCTCGCCCGCCGATCCGGGAGGACGATGGAGCCATTGCTCGAGCTCTCGCAGGAGTGCGCCCGCTTCCGGATGACTGCGCATCTCGCGAATCGCGTCGGCGGCGTCCGTTTCACCGAGGCCGAGTCGATCGCGCCAGTATGCGAAGAGCGTGCGCTCGAGCTCGGCGAGACGCTCGCGCGGCAGCTCGCCGCGGATGACGTCCTCGACGAGCGGGCGCAGTCGTTCGGCGAGCGTGATCTCTCGAGCGTCGGTCTCCTCCGAAACGACCTTCTTCCGCCTCCAGAAGATCAGGAAGCCGAGTCCGACGACCCAAGCGACGCAGCCCCCGATCAGCAGCGCGGTGTAGCCGCCGACGTCGGGCACGTCGCCTTGTTCGAGCGTGTTCGGTGTGACTTGACCGGGTTCGAGGAGCGAGGTGACCTCGACGCGCAGCTCGGGCAGCTCGACCTCCGTGCCGTCCTTCGCGACCAGGTAGTCGGAGAGATTGAAAGAGCCCGTCTCGAGCGCGTAGTACTCGAAGTCGTAACGGAAGCTCGTCCCGTGTGGAAACGTGGCCGTGATGCGGAGCACGAGAGGACTGTTCGTGTCGAGCGGCTTGACGACGAGCTCCGGGGCGGGGAGGACGACGCTCTGGAGGGATCGACTGACGCCGATCGTCGCGGCCTTTTCGTCCGCCCAGGCTGTCGTGCAGATCAGGATCGGTGCGAGAACGAGCACGGCGAGCACTCGACCGTAGTTCATCGATTCGGTTCGCATCTCAGCGAGCCCCCTTGCCGAGAAGCGAGCGCGATTTGAAGAAGCTGCGGAGCTCGTACGCGATTCGTGCGTCCGTGCGAAGGAGCAGATGATCGACACCGGCGCGACGAAGCTCCTGACGGAGCCCCTGAGTCTCGACCCAACGATTCTTCCCGCGAGTGACGAACGGCGTTCCCGTCTCGACTTCACGCGCGCGGAGGAACCCCGCGCCCGGCAAACCCTCTTCGGCCGGATCGAGAAGCTGCAGCGCGACGCAGTCATGCTGCTGCGCGAGACTCTTGAGGGCCGGGATCGAGTCGGGGTCGTGAAAATCGCTGAGGACGATGATCAGGGACCGCGTCGAGAGTGCCGGCCGCAGCTCGACGATCGAGCGGCCGAGCCGCGTCGTCTCGTCGAGTCGGTAGCGTCTGAGCTCGTGAAGCCACTTGAGGATCTGCTGGCGCGAAAGGCTCGGTGTTACATGAAATTCGCGGCTGCCGACCGACAGGACGCCGACGGGGCTGATGCGATCGAGACACGCGAAGGCGAGTCCTCCCGCGATGTGAACGGCGAGCCCGTACTTGCTCAGCTTGCGCGAGCTCAGCGTCATCGACGCCGAGGTGTCGACGAGCAGGTAGACCGGCATGCGCTTCGGCGCCTCGTACTCCTTGATGAAGTACTTCAACGACCGAGCCGTGACGCGCCAGTCGATCGACTTGACCGGATCGCCCGGCTCGTACGGACGGGACTGCGCATACTCGATGCCCGAGCCGCGGTACGGCGACGTGTCCGTACCGTAGCCGAGGCTGTCGGCGAGACGTTTCACCGCGAGGATGAACTGTCGCGAATCGAGCGTGTCGCTGTTTTCGAGGTACGCGTCCATCGTGTCGCGTCGAATCAGTCGTCTGTCTTGCCGAGCTTCGTTTGAATCGCTTGCAGAACACCGCGGCCGGTCTCGCCGTCGGCGAGTGCTTCGTAGTTGAGGCGGATGCGGTGGAGGAGGACGTCCTCGGCGAGCGCGAAGAGGTCTTCGGGGACGACGTAATCGCGTCCGTGGATTAAAGCACGTGCCTTCGAAGCCTTGATCAGCGAGATTCCTGCGCGTGGGCTCGCGCCGACCTCGAGGCTCGCGTGGGTGCGCGTTCGATGGACGAGCTCGAGCGTATGATCGACGAAGACGTCGCTGACGTGAACGTTTTGCGTCGCTTCCATCGCTTCGACGAGTTGCTGCGAGGTGCCGACGGCCTCGTCCTCGATCATGTCGAACTCGGTCCGGGCGACCGCGCCTTCGGCTTCGCGACGAACGCCGAGCTTCGTGTTGCGCAGAAGGACTTCCTTCTCTTCCGCGAGCGTCGGGTAGTCGAGTCGGTGACACAGCATGAAGCGGTCGAGCTGAGCTTCGGGGAGCTCGAACGTACCGCTCTGCTCGATCGGATTCTGTGTCGCGATGACGAGGAACGGTGCCGGTAGGGCGTACGTCTCGCTACCGATCGTCACCTTGCGCTCTTGCATGGCTTCGAGCAGCGCCCCTTGCACCTTGGGCGCGGCGCGGTTGATCTCGTCGGCGAGAAGCAGATTGGTGAAGATCGGTCCCTTGTGCGTGCGGAACTCGTGCGTGCGCTGGTCGAGGATCTCCGAGCCGAGGATATCCGACGGCAGGAGGTCGATCGTGAACTGCACGCGACTGAACTGAAGATCGATCGCCTTCGCCACGGCATTGACGAGCAGCGTCTTCGCGATGCCGGGCACGCCTTGGAGGAGCAAGTGTCCGCTCGTGAAGAGCGCGATCAGCATACGTTCGACGACGTCTTCTTGACCGACGACGACTTGCCCGACACGGTCGCGGACCGCACGTACAAAAGCGAGGGGC
>CAYZGY010000851.1:0-3812 GCA_964478085.1 uncultured Planctomycetia bacterium | reverse complement strand
GGCATACGAGATATTGGCGTGACTGGAGTTCAGACCGTGTGCTCTTCCGATCTTGTCGTGTGTCTACTTCTTCGGCAACGAAGTCAGCACACGACACGCGAATTTCTCCGAACCCAGACCGGTCGGCGAACTCGAACCGAACCGCTTCGGACTTCACGACATGCACGGAAACGTCGCGGAATGGTGCCGAGACTCTTACGACAAAGACTTCTACGAATCCCGGGAATCGCGAGGAAAGAACCCGATCTACGTGAGACGGGACTCCGAGGATCGCGTCGTCCGCGGAGGGAGCTGCCTCGGCAACAGTCCGTGGGACGGTCGTAGCGCCGCGCGGCGCCAACGTGAACGCCAGGGATCGGACAACGATCTCGGATTTCGGCCCGTGATCTCGGTCGAGTAAGCTCGAAGACGATTACGCAGAGATAGAAAGGCGTCGCGCACTACACGTTCGTAGCACACGTCGCCTCGGGTACGAGCCGGGCTCGTTTTCTGAGCTCGAAGACCTCGAAGACCTCGAAAGACCTCGAAAGACCTCGAAGATCAGATCTTCGGTGCCTCCTTCTCGATCTTTGTCTCGCGTCCAGCTCGAATCGCATCGACGGTCGATCGCGCCTTGTCGACCGATGCCTTGTCGAGGTGAATTCCGAAGTCGAGCGTGAACCGACGCGTCTCACCCGCCTTGAGAACGGGCAAGCGACCCGCCTCGCGCTCGACCTTTCGGTTGTAAGGGTGCGTGGTTCCGGGCTCGAGCCCCGTGACGTATCCGTCGGCCTCCGAGGTCGTGTTCTTCCAGATCGTCAGATAGGGCAGCTCCGCGGTCTTCCACGTCACCGACGTTGCGCGATCGCCCGCCTTGTTCTGAAGAAGAATCGACGTCGTGCCCGACGCATCGCTGTACGGATCGACGAGGAAGACTTCCTCGATGAAGCCGGGCGTCGGGGCCTTGTACGTCGCATAGGACTCGACTGCCTTCGCAGCGTGCTCGTTCATCGGACGGACTCTCTTCGCCGGAACGTGCACCGTGGCGCCGCCTTCGAGAATCGGACGGCCGTAGTTGCCGTGGTAGATCACCGTGAACTCCTGATCACCGCCAGCGAGATTGGTGACGGTGTCCGAGATCTGAAAGACATCCGAACCCGGCACCGTCGAGACTTCTGCGACGAGCTCGAGCTTCGGACCGAAGAAGAGTCGCTCGTGAACGACCCCTCGAACGCGGATGCGGTGCGGCGCCTCCTTGTCGATGATGATCTCGACCTGCGACGCGGGAATGTTCCCGATTTTTCCGTGAAGCGAGAGGTCCATCGTCGCCGTCGCGCCCGTGTTCGTCGTGAACTCATCCTTGCCCGGGTGCCCGGCAAACTCGAGACCGCAGCGACACATCCACTCGTTGAAGCCATCGAGCCAGCCCAGACCTCCGCGCGAGTCGAGATCGATGTACTTCGGGTGGACGATCTCCTTGACCGGCGAATCCCAACCGAGTCGAACATCGCCCTGCTGGATATCGAGGATGCTCATCCCGCGCGTCGGGATTACACGGATCGTCATCTTGCCGTTGTCGACCGTGATAAGATCGACGCCGTCCTGCTTGCCGCCCTGGAGAGTATCCTTGCGAATCGACCAGGTTCCCGGGAGCCCGAGATCCCCCGCGCTCACGCCGAAGCTCCTAAGGTGGGTATTCGTCGAGGAGTCGGTGAGGACGAAACGCTGCCCTCCGTGAGAATCGGCGGAAGCGCTGGCGCAGGAAACGAGGTGCAAAGCCGTCACGGCCAAACTCGCGACAAGGAACGCCCGCGTCGTGTTCGAAATCATGAAACTCTCCTTTGGATTCAGCAGATAGCGAGAAGCCGAAGGATCATTGTGGACCAGTCGGCGGTCCGCCGACAAGGCACCACACGGTGTGTTTCTCGCAAGACTTATCGCGTGCTGGTTGACTTCGCCTTGCGAGTTGGCTCTCGAGCGATCGGGTAGACGTTCCACTCCTTGTCGATGTACTGACTGCGTCGATAGAACCAGAGCAGTCGATCGCGGGGCGACGCGGCGAAATCGGGATCAGTCTCGAGCTTCGCCTGGAACTCCTTCCGCAGCTTCTCGTCCTCCTTCATCATCTTCGCGGCGAGCGGCTCGAGCACGTAACTCTCGAGGTACTCGGTTCGCTGAAGCACTGAGTGGAAAAATCCCCACTGCCAGACCGAATCCGGCGAGTCGGGCTCGAGGAGCAACATCGCGAAAGTTCCGAGTGGTTGATTCGTGCTGACGCGATAGGAGCCAACCGGGAACTCCACGATTCCCCTTCTGACCTCAGCGGTCGAACTGACGCGCACGCGCCCCTCGAACGGCGCCTCGGCGAGCTCGACGTCGCTCATCACGTACGTCTCGCAATTCACCTTGCGAGGAAGCGCTCTCCGCTGGACCTTGATGCCGTGAAGCTTGAGAAGGTCGACGACATCCTTCCACTGGGGAGGTATCCAATACGCCTCCGGACGGTCGGCACGCGCGACGGAACGCGAGTAGCGAATCAGCGGCACCTTCTGCCGGATCGGTTCCCCCGTCCACTCGATGTAGGATCGCCCCGTGATCTCCGAGACGCGCGCCTCGGACCGCACGCCGAGAAAATCGACGATCTCGGGCTCCTCCTGTGATCGTGTAAACGCGAGGTCGAGCGTCTTCGGCCTCCGAGCACGGTCCTTGGCGACCGCAGCGCGAAGCTCGTCCCCCTTCGCGATCAGCGTTCGGAGGGAGCTCTCGAGCAGCACGTAGGTCCCGAGCACTCGTTGTCCGTAGGGCTTGAGCGAGTGGTTCTCCACGAGAACGGTGGGCAGCGCACGCGCGTCACCATAGCCGTTCGAGTACCGAGGCCCTGCGTGCCACTCGACGATTCCGTCCGTCGGATCACGGCCGTTCGCTGCGAAGACCAATCGACCCGGGATGTGCCCCTCTGCCGAGAGGTCCTACTCGTACGACTTGAACAGGGACTCGTTGAGCCAACTTTCGATCGCCGGCGACCAGGCGCTCACGCCATTGCCCCCGTAGGTGATGTCGTACTGATAGTCGGCGCCATCGGTGACGTGAAGGTCGAGGTAAAGGTCCGGCTCCCAAGCTCGAATCGCCCGCAGGACCGCACGCATCTCCGGTGTGTCGGCCTTGGCGTAGTCACGATTGAGATTCAGATTGCGCGACGTCGTCCTCCAGCCCGAGACTTTCGGCCCGCGCTGATTCACACGTGAAAACTCCGACGAGCGCTCGTGCCCGTCGACACTGAAGATGGGCACGAACAGAAAGTGGGCGCCGTCGAGGAGGTCTGCTTTCGTTCCGACGACTGTCATATCGCGAAGGAGCATCAGACCCGCGTCCTTGCCGTCGATCTCTCCGGAGTGAATTCCGGCCTGCGCGAGGAGGATCGGCTTTCCCGTTCTACGAAGCGCCGCTGGACTTCGCTCTCTCGACTTGGTCGCGACGACGAGCCAAATATCGCGCCCCTGCGGGCTCTTTCCGAGCGTCTCCATCGAGATGTGCTCCGAGGCGGCAGAGAGGCGCTCGAGCCACTTCTTCGTCTCTTCGTAAGACGGTGACTCGCTCAGACCCGATTTCTCGAAGTGCGTGACCCACTCGTGATCGTTCGGTACGACGAGCTTCTTGCTCGCACCGTCCCACGGAATGACCGGCGGCAAGATGTCGTCGTTGGGTGCCGCTTGCGCGATAACACGGTTCGTGGCGGCACCGAACAGAACAAGAGCAAGAAACGAGCAAAGCACTCTCATGGACATCGATCCGAAACCTCCTTCGAAGCCTTAGCCTACCGCACGAGAGCCTCG
>CAYZGY010000850.1:0-3812 GCA_964478085.1 uncultured Planctomycetia bacterium | reverse complement strand
AACGCTTCGCGCAGATCGACGAAGCGACGACCGGAGGGTCCATCGAGCAGACCCTCGAGCAAGAGGTCGCGATCGTCGGCGACGACGAGTCGAACACGCTCCTCCTTTCAGCGACGCCGCGCGCCTTCGACGAGATCTTCAAGCTCATCGAGGAGTTGGATCAACCGCAGCCTCAGGTTCTGATCGAGGTGCTGCTCGCGGAAGTGACGCTCGACGACTCGCTCGATCTCGGCGTCGAGTGGACGTTCACTCCGACTGTCGAAGGGAGAGACATTTTCAGCGCGACCGATTTCGGCGTACCGGGCGATCTCGCGACGTTTGGAGGGTTCTCCGCGGCAGTCTCCGGAGGCGATTTCGACTTCTTCCTCCGCGCGCTCCACTCGGACGGTCGACTCGAGGTGCTCAGCCGCCCGCAGATCCTCTCCTCGGATAATCAGGAGGCGTCGATCAACGTCGGCCAGCGAGTCCCCCAGGTCTCGGGGAGCGTGACGACGGAGCTCGGAAACGTCAACAACGTGATCGAGTATCGCCAGGTGGGAGTGATCCTCAATGTCACACCGCGCATCAGCCCGGACGGGTTCGTGCGAATGGAGCTCGCTCCCGAGATCAGCTCTCTCTCGAGCTCGTCGGTCGACTTCGGCAACGGCGTGACGGCACCGATCTTCAATGAACGTCGTGCGACAACCACCGTCAGTGTTCAAAACGGCCACACGATCCTCATCGGCGGGCTCGTCTCGACGACGAACGACGAACGCGAGGAGAAGATTCCGATCCTCGGCGACATTCCGATCCTCGGGCACCTCTTCAAGTCTCGAAAGATCACGCGCCAGCGCACGGAACTGCTGATTATCCTAACTCCGCACGTCATCTCGACGACTCAGGCCGCGAATCGAGCGACTGCCGACGCGATCAATGAATCTTCCGTGCTCGAGAGCACGGTGCGTGATGAGACACAGGAAGAGTTGATCGACGATCTGCGTGAAAAGGGCAAAGCAGCCGAGAAACGAAGCAACGAGCCGGTAGAGAGTCCTGACACGACGAACTCCTCGAATCCGACGCCATGAACCAGACCCTCACGCGATGGATGGCATGCTCGACACTCGTGGTGACGCTCGGCTTGGTGGCGTGCCAGTCGACAGGACTTCGTGGAGACCCTGCGACTCGCGTCGACGCGCTCCGACTCGTCACGACCCCCAGCGCCCAGAACTTCGACGGTAAGCCGGGAGCCGACGGGTTTCTCGTCAAGGTCTACGCGCTCAGTCAACTCGATCCGAAAGCGATTCCGATCACATCGGGTCGTATCGAGATCGCGCTCTTCGAAGGGGTTTTGACGGGCGGGATTCCTGAAGGTCGCAAGCCCGAACGCACGTGGCAGTTCGACGCCGAGACGCTGCCATCTCACGCGTCTCGATCCTTTGTCGGCATCGGGTACACATTTTCGGTTCGCTGGGACGAGGACACGCCGAAGACCGGCGACCTGACTCTCTTGGCCAGGTACCTCGACTCTGACGGACGCGAAGTGACGACCGCGCCGGTCGCTCACACGCTGCCTCGTCGCTGAGATTCGCTCGTTCTACTCGACGATGATGGTAGGTCGCAGGTCTCGCTGCTTGAGCAGACGGTCGAGAACGTCGAAGCGAAACTCGCCGTTCGGCGAGAACAGCACGGTCGGCTGAAGCTGCTGCGCAGCGCGAGCTCCCGGTGCTCCGAACTTGCGCATCCAGATCGGCATGACGCGTTCACCGACCAGGCGACGCTCGGAGACACGTCCGAGAAAGTCGTACTCGACCCCCTCGAACGCCGGGAGTGTCTTGAGGCTGCGGTACGCCATCAGACGCACCGCGTCGTACGGATCGTTCATCAGCTCGACGAGGTAGACCGCCATCCACGCCGTGCCCGACGCCTGCTGCGCAGCCTTCCAGCCGAAGCTCCAGGCCATCAAGGCGCGCTGCGCGGCATCGCCCCGCGTCGCCCAGAGAACCGAAGCCGCGATGGAGCGATCCTCCGAGCTCAGACGAGGCACCGGATGACCGTACCACTCGCGGAGCTTGTCGGCAGTCCACGAGAGGGTCTTGTCGAGGTGACACTGATTGCACGCGTTCGGTCGCCCCGTCTCGAGGCTCGTTCGCACGGACGGGCTCTCGATCGTGTGACTGCGAAGCGCCTTCATCAGCCCGTACGTCGTGAAGCTCATGTGGCAGTTGTAGCAAAGGCTCCCCGAGGACCCGGCCGAGTGGTGAGTGTGCTCCTCGATCTTGTCGGCGAACTCCTCGTGACACCCGAGACACGCCTCGTTGGTTCGCATGCCACGAATCAGCTGGTCAGCCCTCCACTCCTCGAGCTCCTCGGGGGAGGAGTTGTGCGGGTGCATCTCGTGACACGAGAGGCACGACATGCGCTTCTTCTCGGAATCTCCGTGCGAGAAGCAAGGAGACTGGAGGAGGCCGTTGTACTCGCGTCCGGCGACACGGATCTGTCCGTCGGGCCAAAAGCTGCCACCTGCGCGCACCTTCTCGGCCTCTTCCCTCGAGAAGATGAACTTTCGTTGTGCGTCGAGGTCCTCACCAGGAAGGAAGCGCTTGCGACCTCGTTTCGCTTCGGCTTCGAGATCGGCCTCGCTCGCGTGAGGATTCTCGTGCGCGCCGCTCCAAGCACCGTGACACTGACCGCAGACCTGCGACGCGCGATGCTCGGTGAGATCCGCGGGATCGACGATATCCCCCGACGCTTCGTCGCCGAGCCTCAACCCGTATCGATGGATCGGATCGTGATTCGCTGCGACGTGATCGTGCGCAGGGCCGTGGCACGACTCGCACGCGATGCCGAACTCCGTGGCGTGCGTATCGAACTCGCCAGACTCCATGCCGGGCTCGCCCCCCGTCGTGTGACAGTGGATACAACCCGTGTTCCAACGCCCTACGTCGATCACCATGCCCCCGCTGGGCGGCCGCAGAAACGTGCTCTGCCGCGGAACCCAACGCCCTTCGGGTACGAGGTAGACGATCGGTACCAGCGAGAGCTTACGCCCCTCCCCGCTCGAGAACCAGTAGACCTGAACGTGGTGCCGCCCGGTCGTCATCACGATATCCTTACGAACCTGGCGGGGCGACCCCGAGTCCGCAGCCCCATCCGGATCGGGCATCTCGATCCAGAACTGATCGCCGTCACGCCCCAATCGGTAGGTGAGCCCGTAGATGCTCTCCTCCTGTCCGTCGAACCTCCCGATGACATTCTCGGGAGTCGCGACGCGCGTCATCACGCGATGGTAGGAGCGGTGCCACGTACCGTATTCCCGCGGGTGGCACGAGCGACACGTGTGCGACGATACGTACGGATTCTCACGAATCTCGATCGGCCGTCCGATGATCTCCGATTCGCTGATCGGTGGATCGATAAACGCGAGTGGGATCGCGAACGCCGCCGGAAGCACCGCGAGGAGCGCACGGAGTCCCACCGATTTTCCGCACGTCAGAGAAATCACCACAGGCAGACAACCGATGACGAAGATCGTCGCGATGAGAATATGTTCGGTGTCCATCCGGTGCGTACTCTGAAGCCGATATCGAGATCGAATTGTACCGCACGGCCCGAACGAACAACTCGCGAATTGTCGGCCGAGCCGATTCTGATCGAACGCGATCACCGAACCCGAGCGACGAAGAACGCACCTGCGGATTCGACGAATCGACCTCCGCAGGTGTGCTCGAGAATCAGCGAACGGCCGTGACGACGAAGTCTTCGTCGCCCTCGAGCGCCGCGATCAGGCCGGTGACGTCCGTCGTGCCGAAGAAGAACTGCGGCTGGTAGCCGAC
>CAYZGY010000849.1:0-3825 GCA_964478085.1 uncultured Planctomycetia bacterium | reverse complement strand
CAGAGATCAGAGATCAGAGATCAGAGATCAGAGATCAGAGATCAGAGATCAGAGATCAGAGACCACGCCACCGAGTCATCGGCCGCCAGGCGACGTGCACGAAAGGTACATCATCGACGCAGGTCGATCTCGACAGCCTTGGCGTATCGAGTCTTGCGGCCGTCTTCGTGCGTCACCTCGACCGTCGTCTTCACGGTGAATTTGGGCAGCGCGTCGGGGAGCTTCGGAATCTCGTGAATCAATCGTGCGGTCTTCGCATCGCGCAGAATTGTCGTCTTGCGGACGTCGAGCGAACGCGAGCCGAAGGGCTTGCGATCGGTGTACCGGGGCCCCGACGCCGCGCCGCGCCCGAAGGTCTTTCGTGGGACTCCCACCGAGACCGCTTCACCGACGACGACGTGACTCTCGTTGCAGTCGATGATCTCGTGCGAACGCTCGCCGACGAGTCGCTCGATCGTGATGTCGAGGCTCCGCGAGTTGAGGTCGACCGTCTCACCCGTGTTTCCACCGGGCTCGCGCGCGAGATTCGCGATCATCCCGAGCTTGCAGTCGTCCGAGCCTTCGACGGCGAGCACGGCGTCGAGTCCCGTGTCGAGCGCGATGATCGGCACTTCGACGTTTTTCACATCGACGAGCCAAAACGTATCGGTCGCGCGTCCCACGACGAGCATCATGCCACCGGAAAGACCACGATCGCCCTTCGAGTTGCGGCCGTCGAACATCATCGGGATCGTCTGCTTGCCGCTCTTCTCGCCCTGGCGCCTCCACTTGACGAGCTCGCCGAACATCAGGACACGGACGTCGTCCTGTCCCTTGTTGTAGATAAACGGGAGCATCTGCCAATAGCCGACATTGCGCGACTTGAAATCGATCGTCGTATGCTTCGTGTCCACGTTGAGTCGAAACACCGCACCGCGATCGACGATGAGTGTCACGCCGGGACGCGGGATGTCGATCCGGTCCGAGACGAGATACTCGCCTGCCAGCACGATCGTGCTGCGACACTTCTTCATCCCCCACTCGATCGCGAGCTGCGGGTCGGTGTTCGCGTAGATCACCGTGTCGCTCTCGGGGTGGCGGACGACAGTCTCCGTACCCTTTCGCGAGACGAGCGCAGTCTCACGCTTCCAGTCCTCGGGCGCGCCATGAAATGTGGACGTCAACGCGCAGGCAGAGAATACGAAGGCAGAGAATACGAAGGCAGAGAATACGAAGGCAGAGAATACGAAGGCAGCGAGTACGAAGGCAGCGAAGCGTTCGGGAAGACGCGACATCGTCAGAGATCTCCGGGTTAGCGCTTCACAATCTATCACACCCCATCCAAAATTCCCGCTTCGGTCCAGTTTCACTATCTCGGTGCAAAACATGAAGTGTCCCACCATCGCGAGCACGCTCATTCTTCTCGGAGCGACCTTTGCCACGAGCCGTGCCGCAGATTATACGCCGGGCGTGCAGCACAACTACGCGTATGAGTCTGGCAACCTGTCTGAAGACATCTACCAGTACTCGGTCTGGGTTCCGAAGAGCTACGACCATGATCGGCCCTACCCCATGGTGATCTATCTCCACGGTGGAGGGAAGGGTCGAAAGCACCCGAATTTCGGCAAGCGGAACATGGTCTCCGCGCGTCTCATCGACAACAAATCGTGGACCGACGCGGGCTACAGCGGCAACGCGAGCTACTCGGGCTACGTACACGTCGCGCCCGTCAAACCGAGCTCGCACTGGGATGCCGAGAAGCTCGGAGACCTCCTCCAACACGTCAGGAGCAAGGTGAACATCGACGAGAACCGCGTCTACGTCACCGGCTTCAGCATGGGCGGACAAGGGACGTGGATCGCGGCGAACTCGGGCGTGAAGATCGCCGCGATGATGCCGCTGGGCGCCTGGGGATGCGACGAGGTCCGACGCGGCAAGACGCGAGAAACGTGCAAGACGACGAATACCGCTGTCTGGGTGCAGCACTGCCCCCTCGATCACGTCTCGAAGATCTCCGAGCAGATTTCTCTCTACGAGAATCATCTTCGCTGCGGCGGCTACGGTCGCTTCACGATGCTTCCCGGCGAAGGACACATCAGTCGCGAACGCGGCGAGAGCGACGAGGCGCTCAGTCAGCGAGTCGCGTGGATGCTCTCGCAAACTTACGGAACGCCGCGCAACTACATGATCCAGACACGTGGCGGCGTGATCTACGAGGTCGTTACGGCTTCTTCGAGCCCGGGAGCGTGATTCGCGTCACCGCTCCGAAAACCAAAAAGGGCAAGCGCTTCGTCAAATGGGCCGCTGCACGTGGGAGCTTCGACGACGCGACCTTTCGCCGCGCTTCCTACACGGTGGCGAAAGGTGACGCCGAGCTTCTCGCGATTTACGAAGGCCCCGCGAAGCTCACCGTCATCGGAGGAAAGGCGAAGCCCGAATCACCGAAACCCGGGGACCTCGTGACGGTCACAATGCACGCAAGCGACCCAATGCGGCGCGATTTCTATTGGGCCGCCAATCGCACGATCGAGCTCCCCCATCCGTATCGACGATCCGTGACCTTTTGCATGCCGAACGGCGATCTCACGATTGCGGCGACGACGATACCCGGAAAGAGACTCGGACGATGAAACGACTCGTCGCCTGAGTCCGTCAGTCTTATAGCGGCTGCGCGTCTTCCGTCGACTGGTCGAAGTCCAAGAAGTGCAAAGATCCTCGAGAGTAACGTGAACGCGAGGAAGACTACTATCAGCTCCTTCCTCGGAGTCGTCGTAGTCATCGCTCTCTCGGCGTTCACGTGGTGGCAGTGACAAGAGAAAAGGAAAGCGCGTGATCGACGGGAACTCCATGGCCGGCGGGGCCATCCCGGCAGGCATGTACGCGGAAGCAGGGAAGCCGTCTTGGTACACGCTCACTCTGCAAGAGTATCGAAGACTCGGGAATCCCGGACGCTTCGAGATCTTCTGCTTGCATCGCCGGTTCATTCCCCGGGATCGTCAAACGGCCCACAAAGCGTACTTGGCCAAGATCCCGGAAGAGATCCTCGCTGCGGCGGAAGAGCACGGGTGGCACTACACGGTCGAGAACACGATCGACTTCTTCCAGTTCACGATCGACATCCGCCAGGGCAGCCAGGCGGAACGACGAAAGATGATCGCGCACTGTCACGATCTCGGTCGCGAGTACGATCCAGAAGCCGGAAGGATCTGGTACGTGTCGACGAGTGACTTCCTTCCTCTCTACTTCGAGAAAATGGACGAGGTCGATCACGAGTTCGAAGCACCGGATCACATACGCCCGCCAGGTGCACCGCTCGTACGAGGCTCGGAGGGCGTGTTCTTCCACGTGAATCGAAGATTTGGCGACTGGCGACCGTCCGAGCCCGAGAAGCTCGTCGACCTGATCCCTCGGCGCATCGCCGAGCTCGATGATAGAGGAGGTCGTCGTACGATCCTCCGCCCTCTTCCATCTCGGACGTTGGACACGTACGACCCTGCCCCGCTCCTGCGAAGGCCACGACGCGTTCCGCCCCACCCGCGAGGAAGGCGCCGCGCTACGTCGAGCGTGGTACGCGTGGTGGAACGAGAAAGAGGAGACCCTCGCGGATTAGTCGCCGGCTATTTTGATCGTCTCCCAGAACGCCCCTTCGTTCTGCCAGCCTGTCGGTTGGTTGACGAGCTCGAGCCGCGTGGTCTTCCCAGCGAATGCCGAGAGATCGACGTCGAGCGCGAGCCAACCCTTCTTCGCCGTGCTTCCTCCGACGTGCTTCTTGAGGAGCTCCTCGCCGTTCGCTCGCACGATGAGCAGCCAGTCGCCTCCCGGGTAATGCCCGACGACAAGTCGCAG
>CAYZGY010000848.1:0-3830 GCA_964478085.1 uncultured Planctomycetia bacterium | reverse complement strand
TCGGAGCGTCGCCCGAGTCGTTGTGGATCCAGTACAGCCCGCGGGTCAATCCACTCGGAACGATCCCGGAAGCTTCGTGAATCGCCGGTGTCCTGAGCTGAAAGTACGCCTCCGGTTGCTGATAACGCGCGACCGAGACTTCCGCAGCACGATTCGCTTCCGAGGCGGTGTCGACGGGCGCTGACGGTGCTGCGGGCGGTACCGCATCCGGGGATGCGGAAAGCGCGACGCAGATTACGAGAACCGTCAACATGACGTAACTATGACCGAGTAATTCCAGGCGGCAAAGGTTTTCCCCCCGGCGGCCCGAAAGAGAACTTAGCAGTCCTATTTTTTTTCAGGGTCTGCATACGGGCGCGTCGTGGGAGCCTCTGGGGCAAGTTCCGCGCGCGTGGGTCCTTATTTCCAAGAACGAGAGGTACGAACATGGACCTCGAGGTCGGTACCGTCGGAGATTGGAAGGTCGTTACGCCTTCCGAGACTCGTCTCGACGCATACATTGCCGAGGACTTCAAGAAGAGCCTCGTCGACAACGTCCAGGACGGCACGCGTCAGCTGGTGATCAATCTTTCGAAGGTCGAGTTCATGGACAGCTCGGGCCTCGGCGCCATCGTTTGCTGCCTGCAGCGCATGGACCAAGGAAAGATCGCGATCGCCGAAGCGAGCGAGGCCGTCGCGATGATGCTGCGTCTCACGCACATCGACAAGGTCTTCCGCCTGGTCGACACGGGCGACGAGGTCACGGCCGAGTCGACGACCTGAAACGCCGCTCGAACGAGCGCATTTCACGAGGAACGGAAGCGATGGACGCAACCGTCGAGCTGAAGACAACCTGTTCGCCGGCGAATGTTCGCAAGATCGCCACGATCGTCGAAGCGACGCTTCGTGCGTCGATCTCGGACGAAACACGCGCGGCCGTCGAGATCGCTCTCTCGGAGGCGTGCGTCAACATCGTCAAGCACGGGTCCGAGGGAGACGAGAGCTTGCCGCTGAGCGTCCGGCTCGACGTGACGAACGAATCGGTGCGACTGACCATCGTCGATCGCGGCGTCTCGTTCGATCCTCGCGAACACCAGGGGCTCTCGATCGAGGACCACCTGCCGTCGGAGATCCCGACGAGCGGCCGTGGCCTCTTGCTGATCCACGAGCTCATCGACGAGATCGGCTACGAGGTCGAAAACGGCAACAACGTATTGACCCTGACGAAGAACCTCGCCACAGCGCACGCGGAACCCGCGAACGACGCGGTGAGCGAGGAGACCGAAACTCAGAGCGCGACGTAATCCCATGGCCGCCGTCAAAAGCACTGTCGACAACGCACATCCCCCGCGCGAAGCACTCGAGAATGCAGAGTTCGATCGCGACTCGGTCCTGGGTGAGCTCGTTCGCGTCTACGAGGATATCAACTGCCTCTACGACCTCGACGAGAGTCTCGAGGAAGAGGCACAAAGTCAGGCGATTCTCGCGGAGACCTTCCCGCACGTCCAGAAGGTCCTCCCCGTCGACAAAGCAGAGATCTGGATTTCGGACGTCGAGCGCGGTTCGTATCGCTGCTCCGTCCACCACGACGGCAAGACGGCGACGAAGCCCGCTGCTGCCGTGCCCCGAACGAACGCGTCGGACCATCTGCTGCGCAACATGGGGACCTTCGTCCTGCGCAGTGAAGTGCAGGTCGAGTCCTCCGCCGAGATTCACGTTCGCGAGCTCGCACGCACGCTCAAGCCGCCGGTGGTCGCACTGCCTCTGAAGGCAAAGAACACACTCCTCGGCGTCGCGCTCTTCAAGCTTCGCGGCGAGGATCCACTCTCGTCGTCGCAGATCAAGCTGCTGACGGCCGTCGGACGCAAGATCAGTCTCGCGCTCCACGTGCATCTTCTGGTCAAGCAGATGCGCGCCGACGAACGACTCAAGCGCGAGCTCGAGATCGCCCGCGACATTCAGCGCGGCCTGCTTCCGCAAGAGATTCCGGCGACGCCGCACTTCGACCTCTACGGTGGTTGTGTCAGCGCAGCACACGTCGGTGGAGACTACTACGACTTTACCGAACGAGGAGACGAGCTCGGCATGCTCATCGCCGACGCGTCGGGGCACAGTGTCGGCTCCGCTCTGATCGGCATGGGGTTCCGCAGCTCGTTCCGTCACCATCTCGAGCTCGAGTACGATCTCGACAAGCTGTTCGCTCGCGTCAACGACGCCGTACACGAGGAGCTTCGCCTCACGGGCAGCTTCCTCTCGGCGTTCTACTGCACGGTCGGCGAGGACAAACAGACCCTTCGCTACGTCAACGCGGGACACCCGCGACCGTTCCTCTACAAGCAGAGGACCGGCTACTGTGTCGAGCTCGAAGAAGCCGGCATCCTGCTCGGGATCTTCAACGGCTCGACCTACGAGATCGGCACGACGACGCTCGAACCCGGCGACGTTCTCGTCGCCTACACGGACGGCATCACCGAAGCGGAAAATCAACGGCAAGAGATGTTCGGTCGCCACCGCCTCGAGCAGGCGGTCCGGCGCTACGCGAACAAGAGCGCCAAGCAGATCTATCACTGCCTCCTGAAGGACATGTACATGTTCCAGGACAAGCAGTTCAACAGCGACGACGTGACGCTCTGCGTCCTCAAAGTGAAGGACGGGGTCGAGGAGAGCCACGGGAGGAGTTCCGATGCAAGCGAGTGAGGCGAAGATCCTCGTCGTCGACGACTGCAGGATGAACTCCCTTCTCCTGCGGCACATCCTGTCCCAACAAGGAACGCAGTCCGACGCGGCCAGCACGGGCCCCGAGGCGCTGACCAAGGCGATCGAAGGCTCGTACCATCTGATCTTCATGGACATCGTCCTGCCCGGAATGGACGGGCTCGAGGTCGCACGCCACCTGATTCAGCACGATTTCGAGGTCGATCCGAAGATCGTGTTCATGACCGGGGTCGGCGAGAACTCCGACACCTCGTGGGTCGAGGCTTCGGGCGCCTGCGATATCCTGCTCAAGCCGATCGCTCCTTCGAGCGTGACGCGTCTGCTCAAGATCGCGCTCCCGGAGCTCGAGCTCGCCTGAGCCTGCTCGAACGGGCCAGGGTCAGGCTTGGCGGCCCCCGAGATCGCGACTAAAATAAGCGTTTCTGTCGCGCCAAGAACGACCAGGAGCCGCGATCCATGAAGGAAATCTCGTCCTCGTTCCGTCCCCTCTACGACCCGACCGCCGTCCAGCCGATGCGGGAGGAGCTCACGCGCGTCGGGATCTCCGAGCTGCGTACGCCCGACGACGTCGACGCCGTGCTCGGCAAGAAGGAAGGCACGACGCTGCTCGTCGTCAACTCCGTCTGCGGCTGCGCCGCCGGAAACGCGCGACCGGGCGCGATGCTCGCGCTCCAGAACAAGCTGATTCCAGACAATCTGACGACCGTATTCGCCGGCCAGGACCGCGATGCGACGGATCGCGCACGCAGCTACCTCGCGCCGTACCCGCCGTCATCGCCGTGCATCGCCGTCCTCAAGGACGGTGAGGTCGAGACGATCATCGAGCGCCACAACATCGAGGGCCGCACGCCCCAGCAGATCGCCGAGGACCTCGTGGCCTCGTTCGACCGCTGCTGCACCCGCGAAGGACCGTCGATCCCGCAAGACGACTTCTCGAAGATCATCCCAATCCACATCTGCGGTCAGTCGATCCCCAAGAACGACGAGTAGAACGCACCTGACAACTCCCGAAATCTACGAAATTCGACGGCCGCCGGTCCCCAACAGGGGGTCGGCGGCGTTTTTGACGGGGTTGTGTAAGACCCCCCCGCGGCGCGCGGCGATGATCTCGCGCAGGCGGAACTTCTGCACCTTGC
>CAYZGY010000847.1:0-3830 GCA_964478085.1 uncultured Planctomycetia bacterium | reverse complement strand
GCTCCTGCGCGCGCTCGAAACGTATCGTTCGCGAGGACTGGAAGCGTTTCGCGAAGCGGTCTCCGTCCTTCCTCGCCAGGAACACGTCGTCGATAGGCTGCCCGAGCGCGTGGCGAAGATAGAAGCCTACCCCTCGCTGCTCGGCGAATACCGCCATTCCCGCTTCCGATACTCCTCTCCTTGGGAGGCGACGCTCTTCGTCCGCCTGACACCGGAGGACACGTCGTCGGCGCCCGTCATCCTCGAGCTCGGCGCCAAAGGGTGGGCCGAAGGCATCGTGAGTGAGGATGTCGAGATCGTGATTTGCAGGACGCGTGACGCGCCGCCGGGAGAGCGGCCGGGGCCGGTCGAGCTACGGGCGGTCGCCGTCGCGAGCCATCATCAGGATTCTCGCTGACGCGACCGTGCGAGAGTGCCGCTCGTGATCAGTCGCTCGAAGCCTCGGGCGAGTCGCTCGCGTCGCTTCCCGGGTCGTCCTCGGTCGCGCCCTCGGCGTCCTTCTCTTCCTTGAGCTCCTCGGGCGTCTTCTTCTTGACGCGCGCGTCGCCGAGCTCGCGGTCGAGGATCTCGTCGAGCTCCTTGCCCGCGATCGTCTCCTTCTCGATGAGGATCTCCGAGAGGACGTCAAGGCAGTCACGGTGCTTCGTGAGAATCGCGAGAGCGGACTCGTGGGCGCTTTCGACGATCGAGCGCACTTCGGCGTCAATCGCTTGGGCGCTCTGCTCGCTGTAGTTGCGGTCTTCCTGCGTCATGTCGCGGCCGAGGAAGACCTGCTGGTTCTCGCGGCCGTAGACGATGGGGCCGAGGTTGTCGCTCATGCCGAATCGACAGACCATCGCACGCGCGACGCCCGTCGCACGCTCGAGATCGTTCGCCGCGCCGGTCCACTGCTCACCGAAGACGAGCATCTCCGCCGCGCGGCCGCCCATCATCATCTTGATCATGTCGAGCAGCTCGTCCTTGTGTTGAGAGTAGGTGTCCTCCTCGGGCACGAGGGCGGTGTAGCCGAGCGCGCGTCCGCGCGGCACGATCGTGATCTTGCGTACGGGGTAAGCGTGCTCCGAGACTTCGGCGACGAGCGCGTGGCCGACCTCGTGGTACGCGGTCTTTTTGAGTTGCTCTTCGGTCTGGCGAAGGCTCTTACGCTCGGGGCCGGCCTTGACGCGGTCGACCGCCTCGTCGATCTCGACTTGTGTGATCTGTTCCTTCTTCGCACGTGCAGCCAGGAGCGCAGCCTCGTTGAGGAGGTTGGCGAGGTCGGCTCCCGTGAATCCGGGCGTGCTGGCGGCGACGTACTCGAGATCGATGTCCTCGTCGATCGGCTTGCCCTTCGCGTGGACCTCGAGGATCTCCTCACGACCCTTGCGGTCGGGAGCGTCGATCGTCACTTGTCGATCGAAGCGGCCCGGGCGCAGGAGCGCAGGATCGAGGACGTCCGGCCGGTTCGTCGCGGCGAGGAAGATGACTCCCGACATCGCGTCGAATCCGTCCATCTCGACGAGCAGCTGGTTGAGCGTCTGCTCGCGCTCATCGTGACCACCACCGAGGCCCGCGCCACGGTGGCGACCGACAGCGTCGAGCTCGTCGACGAAGACGATGCACGGCGCCTTGTTCTTTGCTTGCTGGAAGAGATCGCGCACGCGTGCAGCTCCGACACCGACGAACATCTCGACGAAGTCCGAGCCGCTGAGCTGGAAGAACGGCTTGCCCGCTTCACCCGCGACGGCGCGAGCGAGAAGCGTCTTCCCGGTTCCGGGAGGTCCGACGAGGAGGATGCCCTTCGGCATGCGCGCGCCGAGCGTCTGGAACTTCTTCGGATCCTGGAGGTAGTCGACGACTTCCTGGAGCTCCTCCTTGGCCTCGTCACATCCCGCGACGTTGCCGAAGTCGACCGCGTCCTTGCCATCCGAGGCGAGCTTCGCACGGGTCTTGCCGAACGACATCGCGGTGCGACCGAGCTGGCCGGACTGGCGCATCATCATGACCCAGAAGGCGATGATCAGGAAGAGCGGCAGGATCCAGAAGAGGAAGGTCGGCCAGAAGCTGTTGTCGGGCTTCTGAAGGATCGAGACCTTCTGTTTCTTGAGGAGCTCGATGACCTTGTCCTCGCGGATCTCGTTCGGCCGCACGCGCGTCATGAACTTGAACGCGTCGGATTCATACTTGAGCCCGGGGATCTGCGGGTCGGAAGGGTCCCGCTTCTGAAGCAGCTTCGACTTGGCCTCGGCGAGGTCGCTGAGCTCCTTCGCCGGAATCGTCATGTGGCCCTTGATCTCGTCGGTTCCGATCTGGACCCAGTCGATGTGGCCGGCCTCGAGGTGTTCGAGGAACTCGGAGTAGGTCGCCTCGTTATGCCGTGACGAGAGGAACATGTTCAACATCACCAGCGCCAAGATCAGCAGGAGGATGTAGAACAGTCCGACGCGCGGCTTGCGCGGAGCGCCTTCGCCTTGCGGTCCGGGATTGTCGGAACGTGGCGGTTGCTGCGACTTGTTCTCTTCGGTCAATTCAGAGCCTGTCGGTCGTTGAGTAGTCTGTAGGAGATGTATCGGTCTTCGGGGAATCTTCTCGCCAGAGATGTCCTCGCGAAGTCCGTTTCAGGCGGGCGGGCCGACGGGCGGCCGCGCGAACCGCGCGACATGATATCATAACGCCCCATGAGTGGACACGCGAACGAGCCGAACGCGAAGGAGAACTCAAAATCTGCGTCGAGACCGCCGATTCCGGCAGATTTCGCCGTTTCTCGTCGACCCGTCGACTACGAGAGAGCGCTCGAGATCCAGGCCGAGCTCGTGCGCCTCCGTCAGGACGGGCTCGTGGGAGATGTCCTGTGGCTGCTCGAGCATCCCTCGACGATCACCTTTGGTTCGTCGGGTGGACCAGAGCACCTGATTTCGGCGGAGGAGCGGCTCGCCGATCTCGGAATATCGGTCCATTCGACGCGGCGTGGCGGAGACGTCACCTGTCACGAGCCCGGTCAGCTCGTCGGCTACCCGATCGTCGATCTCGGCCAGTCGCAGGAGGGGCGGGATATCCACCGGTTCTTTCGCGAGCTCGAGAGCGCCCTCATCGACGTGCTCGCCCAGTACGGGCTCTCGGGGCGTCGAGTCGACGGGCGGACGGGGGTCTGGATCGATGCCGACCCGGAGCGCGGACTGCCCGAGCGCAAGATCATCGCGATGGGGATTCACTGTCGACGTTGGGTGACTTCGCACGGCTTCGCGTTCAACGTCGAGAACGACCTCGCTGGATTTCAGCACATCGTGCCTTGCGGCATCCGCGACGCGGGCGTGACTTCTCTGGAGAGGGAGCTACTGTCGGCCCACTCAGGTGCGGGGCAGGCTGCCGCCGCTGGCGATGCGTCGGAACTGGCGTGGGCCACGGTTTGCGAGAGAGTTCACGCGGCGATCTCGGATTCGCTCGGGCGGCCTTTGCAGCTGGTGGTGGGGAATGAGGCGGAGTCGCTCGTCGGGCGTCGAATCTCGCGCTCCAACGAGATGACGCCACGTCGCGGCGACCCGCCGCGATCATCGAGCGCCCCGTCAGTCGGAGGAACCGACTGACGAAACACTCGAGTTAGAATTTGGAAACGCGTCTGCACACAACCTCCCCATTGAGATTCGTCGTCATCGTGGCTCCGGGTGATGATCGAAGAAGGTCATCATCATTCGCGAGCAGCGAGCATCGCGCATCGCGCCGCGCATCGAGCAAGGAACAACGCGCATCGAGCATCGATCATCGAGCATCGAGCATCGAGCAACGCGCAACGCGCAACGACCGCTACCCTATCGCCCCCGACTCCAACAAATGCTTCACCCGAGACAGAAACC
>CAYZGY010000846.1:848-3840 GCA_964478085.1 uncultured Planctomycetia bacterium | reverse complement strand
GAGCAGGCGGCCGGGCGAATCATCGTCCTCCCGGGCGGTGGCGTCCGCGAGCACAACGTCGAACAGCTACTCCGTGAGACGGGTGCGCAAGAGATTCACTTCCGCGCCACCGAGCGCGAGCCGAGCGCGATGGAGTACCGCAATCCGAACTGTCGCATGGGCTCGGGCGAACCGCCGGGCGAGTTCGAGATCGAACGAACGAGCGCTGAGCGCATCGCGAACCTCATCGCCGCGATACGCTCCGCTTGATCTTCGGAAGTCTTCGAGCTCCTACGAGCCGAAGACCTCTTCGAGGGCCGCGCGCATGACCGAGGGATCCGGATCGACGCCCGTCCAGAGGCGGAACCCGATAACGCCCTGGTTGACGAGCATGCCGAGACCGTCGATGACCTTGCAATCACGCTCGGTCGCGTCACGCACGAGGCGCGTCTTCGGCGGGTTCGGAATCACGTCCGCGACGACCATCTCGGGCTGGAGGCTGTCCACCACGACCGGGACGCGCGCGTCGACGTCGGGGAAGAGACCGATCGACGTCGCGTTGATCACGAGGTCCGTGCCTAGGGGCACCTCGTAGTCGCCCTCCCACGGGACGAAGGTCGCATCGACGTCGACCTTATCGCGCAGAAGGGCGGCGAGCTCCTCACCTCGCGAGGCGCTGCGATTGACGATCGTGAACTTCGTCGCTCCGGACAGGCCGAGCTCGACTCCGATCGCACGCGCCGCGCCGCCGGCGCCGAAGATGACGGCCGACTTGCCTTTCGGGTCGGTGATCTCGCTCAGCGACTGGACGAATCCCTTGCCGTCCGTGTTCTCCCCGATGAGCTCGTCGCCATCGCGGACGATACAGTTGACCGCGCCCATGAGCGCCGCCGACTCGCCCATGCGATCGAGAAACGGGATGACGGCGACCTTGTGCGGAATCGTGCAGTTGCCGCCGCGAAAGTTCATCGCGCGCATGCCTTTGACGGCGTCTTCGAGCCCCTCGGGATCGACCTCGAGCGATAGGTAGCGCCACTCGATTTCGTGGTGCTTGAACGCCTGCTCGATCATGTACTGCGTCGGGTTCTCCGCGATCGGCTTGCCGAAGACGGAAACGATCTCCTGCTTGAAGTTCCACTCTTTGCTCATCGCACGTTCCTCTGGTCTTGGTGCTCGGTTTCGGCACGAATCCTAACCAGAACACGCGCGATTTCCCACACGTAGCCGTACCAACGCCTCCACCCGATCACCCCCTCCCGCCGCGTCCTGACATCATCTCGACCTCCGTCGCCCCTCGGCCACGCAATCTTCCTCAGCCTCCAGACCCCTACGCGATCAGATCCAGGATCGGTACGCCGTTCGCGAGAGGCAGAGGGCGATTCTGAGCATCGAAGACCTCGGTCGTCGGGTCGATTCCGAGGAGGTGGTACATCGTCGCAGCGAGATCATCGAGACGCACGGGATCGCGCAGGGGATACGCGCCGTCGGCATCCGAAGCGCCGTAGGCGTAGCCGCCCTTGAGACCACCACCGGCGAGAAGCACCGTGTAGCAGCCCGGCCAGTGATCGCGACTCTTGTTCGCGTTGATCTTCGGCGTTCGTCCGAACTCGCCCATCCAGACGACGAGGGTCTCGTCGAGAAGCCCGCGCTCGTCGAGGTCCGTGAGGAACGTCGGCAAGGTCTGGTCGGTGATCGGCAGATGACGCTTCTCGATAATCGGAAACATCCGCGTGTTGTTGAAACCGTGCGTGTCCCAGCCGCCGCTCGTCGTGCTCTGCCCGCCGATCGATCGATCGAAGTAGACCGAGACGAACTTGACGCCCGACTCGACCAGGCGTCGCGCGAGAAGACACCCCTGACCGTACGTGTGACGGCCGTACTCCTCGCGCAGCTTCTCCGGCTCCTTCGAGATGTCGAAGGCCTCGCGGACCTTTTCCGACTGGAGAAGCGCGAGCGCGCGTCGGTAGTAGTCGTCGAGCCCTCGGGCCTCGGCCGACTGATCGAGCAGCTTCGACTGCTGATCCACCATCTTCTGGAGCGCACGACGCTTCTCGAGGCGCTTGAGCGTCAGTCCCTCGGGAAGGCTGAGCTCGGGTAGGCTGAAGTCTGGACTGTTCGGGTCGCGCGGAACGTAGAACGGATCGTGGTTCTTGCCGAGAAAGCTCGCGCGCTGTCCCGGTGTGATCGACCCGTCACGAATCGTGTGCGGATACGCGACGAAGGTCGGCACGACATCCTCGACGGGAGCGAGCTTGTCGACGACCGAGCCGTAAGCCGGAAAGAGCTCGAGCGAGTCGCGCAGTCGCTGATCGTCGATGATCGGCGAGTGGCCCGTCAGCGCGTAGTAGCCCGCCGAGTTGTGATTGTTCATCGTGTGGTGAACGCTGCGAACGAGCGTCACCTTGTCCATCAGCTTCGCGACTCTCGGCAAACATTCGTTGACGAAGAGCCCAGGCACGTTGGTCGACATCGGCTTGTGCGGACCACGGATGCCGCTCGGCGCCTCGGGCTTCATGTCGAAAGTCTCGAGGTGAGAGGGACCACCCCACTGAAACAGGAAGACGACCGATTTGACCTTGCCCTCGCGGGGCGCGGCATCTCTGCCGGAGGTGCTCTCCGATGCACGCAGCAGCTTCGGCATCGTCAGTCCGAAGAAGCCGCAGCCCCCCGCGCGCAAGAGCGCCCGACGCCCGAACACAGTCTGAGGATTCGGTCCGATCATCGCCTGAGCACGAACTCCTTCGAGTTGACGAGACTCCAGAGGACGTCTTCCAGCGCCGCCCGACGGTCTTCACCTTCGTCGAGATACGCGACGTGAGCCGAAAGCTCCATCGCATTCGGCTCACGCGAGAGCGTCGACCAGTAAAGACTCTCGACGACCTCGCGATTCGACCTCTTCGACGCGAGCAGCGTCGTCAGCCGATTGTCCGAGCGCGTCAGAAGCTGCTGGAGGAAGGGCCCGCTGATGAGCTGAAAGGCCTGCGTCAGCGTCGTCTCGACCGTACGCTCGCAC
>CAYZGY010000846.1:0-838 GCA_964478085.1 uncultured Planctomycetia bacterium | reverse complement strand
GGTTCGCGGGGACTGACAGGTGAGAAGCCGCGGCGGCTTGCCGAAGAGACGCAGGAACTCGTCCCCCGAGCTGGGCGCTCGGTCGCGCAGACGCACGGCTCGAATTCCCGGGATTTGCGAAGCCCGAAGGCCCGACGGGTAGCCGTTGAACTCGATCTCGACCCCATGCACTCGGGCGAGCGAGTCGAGGAGCTGCTCGGCGCTCAAACGGACGATCGGCGCTTTCGCGAAGTTGCTGACGTCGTCGCCGTTGCTCGCGTTCGGCTCGGAGGCGAGCTGGTAGGTCGCCGAGTTCGCGATGCGGCGAACGAGGTGCCGCAGATCGAAACCGCTCGTGCTGAAATCGTCGGCGAGCGCCTCGAGGAGCTTCGGATGACTCGGCGGATTCGTCGCACGGAAGTCATCGACCGGCTCAACGATGCCGCGGCCGAGGAGATGGAACCATATGCGATTGACCTGCGCTCGCGCGAAGAAGGGATTCTCGGGACTCGCGACCCAGCTCGCCAGCGAGCCGAGCCAGTCATCGTCGGTCTTCAGTGTCGGCTTCGACACACCGAGGAATCTCGGCGTCGCGGCGCCTCCTGTCCGCGGGTTCGTCAAGCTTCCCGATCGCGCGGTCCAGACGATCTGCTCTCCTTGGAATTCGTGCTTGTCGCTACGATCTCGCCGCCGGTTCTCGACGATCTTGTAACGCACGCGGGAGAAGAGCGCGGCCCAGTCGTAGTAATCGTCCTGCGTCCAGCGATCGAAGGGATGGTTGTGGCACTTGGCGCACTGCAGTCGTCGACCGAGAAATACCTGCGCCGCAGCTTCTGCACGCAAGACCGACTTGCGGTGT
>CAYZGY010000845.1:435-3842 GCA_964478085.1 uncultured Planctomycetia bacterium | reverse complement strand
TCGGTCGCGGTTTCGCCGCGATCGAGAGGGGGGCTTCCCGAAAGCCCCCCGAAGATATGAGAATACGCTCTGCCTGAAAAAGCTCCTTTTTCAGACAGAGCCTACTTTCGTGCGGCGGGTCGAAAGCGGTAGTAGCTCTCGAGCATCAGAGCAGCGAGGGCCGTCGCGTGGACGCGGCCGTGATCGCTCGTCGGAATCCAGCTGCCTCGTTCGCAGCCTTTTTCGACGGCGGCGGGGAGGAGTGCCGTCTTCATCGAGCGATTCCAGTCCTTCCAGACGCTTCCACCGTGGAGGAGCGCGGCCTGCGTGCCGAAGTAGAGTCGGTCGTCGAGCGCGACTTTGCCTTCGGGGTTCGCACGCGGAGGTGCGCGGCGCATTTGCGAGAGGGCTCCCAGGACGCGCGGGTCTTTCGCGCTCTGGCCGAGTGTCGTACGGCACCAGAGGCCGACCGTCGTGCTCAGCGCTCCGCCGCCCGCTCGGACGTCGTCGTGCTTCTCGACCGAGAGACTCTCGCCGACTTGCGCGGCGGGCCGGAGAGTCTCGTAAGCGAAGCCTGCGGCGAGCTTCCCGTTCGCCGTCTCCAGCGTGACCGTATCGAGGTAGCTTCTCGTCGCGACGATCGAGGACGCCGGCACGTCGAGGCCGGCATCGAGCGCCGTCGACAGCGCGGTGAGGTTCCATCCCGTCAGCGAGGTGTAGCTCTCTTGACGATGCCAACCCCAGCCACCGTTGAGATGCTGTCGCGCGAGAATCCACCGGACACCACGCACAGCCGAGTCGCGCAGGCGACAGTCGCGTGTCATCAGGTAGGCCTCGGTGAGGGCGATCGTGGCGATTTCGTGGGAGCGTCGCCAGTGGTGGTGGTCGCCCGCGAAGTACCCGTCAGCGCGCTGACGCTTCTGGAGGAAGCTGAGCCCACGGCTCACCGTGTCGTGGTACTTGCCTTCGACGTGCGTGTAGCCGGCTCCGAGAAACGCCAAGAGCGCGAGGCCGCTGACCTGCACATCCCAGACACGTTGTCGAACCTTCGTCACTCGGTTCCAGGCGTCCCGTTCCGTGCAGCGGAGCGCCCACTGATCGGTGTCCCATCTTCCGTCTTTGTTCTGGTGACGCGCGAGCCATTCGAGCGCGGCCTCGACGGCTTGCTCCGTCTCGCGCGATCCGCCGAACCGCGCGAGCGCGGTCTTCTTCGCCTTGCCGGAACGATCGGAGTACGCCGACGGAATGGCGATCGTGCTCTTCGGCGGACCTGCGCACGGATCGCGCACCGGGCCGATCTCGACTTTGGCGCCGTGACTCTTCCACCAGTTTCGCCAGTCGACACTCGCGAGGCCGAGGTCCTTCCCCGTGATCTTTCCGAGGCTCTCGATCACGGTCAGGCGATCGATGCCTTGGACCTCGTCCAAGAGGGCGATCAGCACGTCGACTGCGCGCCGATCCGGGTGTGTGCCGATCGCGTCGACGGCCGCCAATCGCACCTCGAGGCTCTCGTCAGTCAGGCCGCTGAGAATCGCGTCCGTCACCACCGAGCCCGAAATCGCCGAGCCCGAAATCGCCTTGAGCGCCCAGAGGAGCGCCTCGCGGCTTCGCTCCGGCTTGCTGCGCGAGTCGGCGGCGGCCGCGGCGAGAAACTCGACGCTCGGAGCGTCACGCGATTTCCCGAGCACCTCGGCGATCGTGCGACGAACGAGCGGATCTCGGTCGTCGATGAAATCGTAGAGGAGTTGCGTCGCTTCGAGCCGCCCGGCTTCGGGGAATTGCACGACCGCGCGTGCGCGAAGGAACGGATCACGGTGCTTGCGAAACTCGGTCTTGAGGCGCTTCGTCGCGAGCTTCAGCCGGCGTGCGTCGTCCGAGTCGGCCGCGAGCGGCGAGTGGAAGTAGTGCTCCATCAGCGCATGAAACGCCGGGGAGTCTTTGATCAAGTCGAGTTTTGCTTCCACGCGGATCGTGAGGATCTCGCGGTATCCGAAGCGCAGAGCCATCACGAGTGCCGAGTACGCGTTTCGCTTGTCGCCACGTGCGCCGTAGCACCTCGCGAGGTCGTAATATGCGATGACGAGGTCCGGAGCTAGATCGATCGTGCGCTTGAGGTCGTCCAAGGCCTTGTCGTTGTCGCTGAGCGCCAAGTGCGCGAGGCCTCGCAGGTGGAAGAGCTTCGCGTCGTCCTCGACCGACGTGTCCATCGCCTTCTCGACGAGCGGGATGACTTCGGCAGCCTTTCCTTGGTGAAGGAGCGCGGGGCCGCGCTGTTTCGCGACCTGGATCGGCTTGGGAACCGCGGGGCGCTTCTTGGCCGTCGCTTTCGGAGTTGCCTTCGGCGGTGTATTTCTGCTCTTCGCGGGTGGCGGTTTGGTCCGTGTCGGTTCTTTTGGCTGCGCAGGCTCGACCGTCGCGACCTTCGGCTCGGCGATGGTCGGTGTCGTTTTCTCGACGATCAACTTCGGCTCGATGGGATCGTCTACGACCGGTGGCTTCGGGGGATCGTCCTTCTTCAGGTTACGAGCGAGCTCGTCGAGGGCGTCCTCGTCCTGGTGCTCGATCGACGGAGCGCGAGTCTTCTGGGCGATCTCGATCGGGTTGGAAGAAGTGAGCGGGACCCCGAGCTCGAGATCCTCGAGAGCGGCGGGACGCAGGCTGAGAATCTGGCGAATCACGAGCGCTCGTGTCGCTACGTCCTCATGAGCCGTGAGGTTGGCGAGCTCGTCGATCACCGCGTCGCGCAGGCGGTCGTCGCAGCCTGGCCGCTCGTCGAGATGACCGAGCGCGCTGATCGCGTAGTGGCGAACGTCGATGCGCTCCGATGTGCAGGCGCGCGCGAGGTCGGCGAAGACCTCCGTCGGTCGATCGCGATGGGAACAGTCTTTTGCTACGAGGCGTGTGAGCTCGTCCGAGCTCTCTGCGAGAGCCGTGATCGCGTCGGCGGCAGCCGGATCGTCGAGTCGACTCAAGAGGCGTGCCGCGTTGAGCTGGACGCGCGGCGGACCTTCGGCCGCGAGCTCTCGAAGGAGCTCGGCCTCGGTCTCTCCACGAATCGAGGTGACTTGCCCGAGGAGGCGTTCGGTCTCCGGGATAACGCTGCCCGGCGGTGTCGCGAGCAGAGCGACGAGCTCCATGCGCGTGGCGTCGCGAGCGGCGGGATCCTCTTCGTTCTCGTCGCCACCCAGCATCAGGCCGATGACGACGATCAGAACGAGGCCGACGATCAGAACGAGGCCGACGAATCCCGAGACGAATGCGGGGTGGCGCCACAACGGCTTCTTTTCGCCGGACGCCGGCGCGTCCGTGAGAGTCTCCGTCGACTCGCGCGATGGACTCGCCGGGCGTCGGGCGGACTCGCCCGCCTGGCGATGTCGGGCGGACTCGCCCGCCTGGCGATGTCGGGCGGACTCGCCCGCCTGGCGATG
>CAYZGY010000845.1:0-335 GCA_964478085.1 uncultured Planctomycetia bacterium | reverse complement strand
TCGGGCGGACTCGCCCGCCTGGCGATACAGTCGACCGATCTCGACGACCGCGGGACCCGAAACGAACTCGGGCAGGAGCGACGCCAGGTCGAAAGTTTCCCCTCGCCCGAACAGCTCCGCTTGCCGAACGAGGATCTTTTTCGCCGCCTCGGCCGTCAGGTGGCCGTCCCGCACGGCTTGTCGGAGCACGTGCCGAGTGATTCGATCCCCGGTCGTCGAGGACTCTTCGCCCTTGCGGGAGGACTCTTCGCCCTTGCGGGAGGACTCTTCGCCCTTGCGGGAGGACTCTTCGCCCTTGCGGGAGGACTCTTCGCCCTTGCGGGAGGACTCTTCGC
>CAYZGY010000844.1:0-3843 GCA_964478085.1 uncultured Planctomycetia bacterium | reverse complement strand
CGACCCGGAGGAACCGGGCCGACGCTGCGCTCGAGCTTGCTATTGGGAGGCTGGTAGGTCGAGTTCCTGGTAGGAGAACCGGCTACGAACCGACTACGAAGCGACTACGAAGCGACTCCCCTGATTTCTGAAGACGTAAGATTCCCCCGAAGAGGTTGACTTGCACGCCCGATGCCCTGAGGGTTGCCTCTTCGGGGGCCGTTTCATCTTGCGGCTCCCATCCTACGAGATCCGGGGCAGGATCCCACTCGATTCCGCCACCGAAAAGAGGTGGTCGACCGCCGCGTGGCCCTCGTCTCCGAGGCTGACGGTGAAGTCGTTGACGTAGAGCCCGATGTGGGCCTGCGTCACCTCGTCTTCCATCTCCTGCGCGTGCTGCCGCACGTAGTCGAGCGAGTCAGCGGGGTTCGCGCGAGCGTGCTCGACACTCGCACGCAGAGCGCGATCGAACTCCGCGATCGCTGCGTCTCCGAGATCCTTGCGCGCGATGATTCCCCCGAGCGGGATCGGATACCCGTGCTCCGACTCCCACCAGTCTCCGAGATCGACACGCTGCTCGAGTCCGTATCCCCGGTACGTGAAGCGACTCTCGTGAATGATGAGCCCCGCGTCGACCTCCCCGCTCTCGACGGCCGGAAGGATGCGGTCGAAGGTCATCTCGACGAGATTCTCCTCGCGCAGCTCGGGCTTCCAGAGCCGTAAGAGGAGCGCCGCGCTCGTCCACTTCCCGGGGATCGCGACCTTCGCATCCGAGAGGTCTCGCTCGAGGCCATCGGGTCGTACGACGACGAGCGGACCGCAACCGCGTCCGAGCGCGCTTCCCGCATCGAGGAGCGTGTATCGGTCCCGCAGGTGGCCAAAGGCGTGGAACGAGATCTTCGTCACTTCGAGCTTCGACTCGGCGGCCCACTGATTGAGCGTCTCGACGTCGTCGAGGATCGGCGTGAGGCGCGAGGCGTCGTAATCGACGAGGCCGTGGAACAGCGCGTGAAAGATGAACGTGTCGTTCGGACAGGGCGAGAGTCCGACTCGGATCGGGGCGCTCACGAGAGCCTCTCCTTCGGGTTGTCGATGTCGAATCGCTCGAGCCACAGAAAGAGCACGCGCGCGGCGTTCTCGCAGGCTCGATCGATGTCCCAAGCGTCGCGATCGCGATCGCCGACGGGATTCGAGATGCCGCGGATTTCGTGAAACGGCCATCGACGGGACCACGCGTTCGCAGCGACGGCGGCTCCCTCGAAGCTCTCTGCCAGCGCGTGCCAACGAGCTTCGAGCTCCGCGGCGCGCGCGTCCGTTCCGGATCCGCAGGATACCGTCACGAGAGGACCCGCAGCGATGCGAAACTCGTCACCGACTTTTTGTCGAATCGCGCTGAGCGTCTCCGAAGGCGGCGGATCGACCGGGACGCGCTCGAAGAGGGGCTCCTCGCTTCCGTCGTCCCGGTAGCGCGTTGCGAGTGGCAGGTCGAGATCGCTCATCGGCAGGAATCCTCCGGGTGTCTCGACACCATCGTCGCCGAAGATCTCCTCCGTCGCGATCGCGACGTCACCGACCGAGAGACCCGAGCTCGCGAAAGCGCCCGCGCAACCGATCTGGAAGACGGCGATCTTGTCGCCGATCCGCATCAAACCTTCGGAGAGCGCCGCTGCCTGCGACTTGCCCGCACCCGTCAGCGCGTACGAGACGCTCCAGTCCGTGTAGCGTCGGGACGCGAGCAGCGCGCGCGCCGGCGCGAGCTCACGATCGACGGCCGCCAGGATGAGCACGGTGGGGCGGCTTGGACTCACGTTCGTCTCTCACTCGCCCGGCAGGACCAGACCACTCGAGCGTTCCTCGTAGCCGTCTCCGGGGCTGACCTGGCCGTCCGCCTCCGCGATCTCCTCGGCCGGGGAGTAGTCGAGATCGGCCTCGAAGTCGAGCTCGCCGAAGTACGACGCGACGAGCTCCCAGTACGACTGATCGTGGAGCTCCACAGCCAGGTCTTCAGGTGGGGAATGCCCCCGCATACGCTTCGCGAGCCCCTCGAGGGTCTCGCGCTTGCGCGCCTGGTCCATGCCGTGCTCCTCGAGCGTCGCGTATCGACCGCTCTTCGCCTGCACCTCGGCTATAAAGTCGCCAAGCTCGTCGCCCGAGCTCGGAAGGACGACCGCGGACAGGCGCGAAGCGACCGTGTCGATCGAGTCGGCGAAGGCCGCGTTGGTCGGCTTTTCACGGTTCCGTATCCACCAAAACGCGTCCGCGAGCAACTGGAAGGCGTAATCGCGACGATCGTCGGTGTAGTAGAGGTCGTGCAGCTCCGCGATGAGCGCCTTGCCGTGCGATCGGGCCTTTGCACCTCGTCGCTCGAGCTGGTAGTACTCCGATTGGAGGTATTCGCAGTCCTGCGGGCATTGGATCTCGCCGAGCCGCTTCGTCGCGCAGCAGGTCGAGCAGATCTGCGTGTCGCGGGCGGGGCAGTACCGCTTACCCTTCTTCTTCTCGCATTCGGGGCAACGTGCCATCGGAGGCTCCTCTCTGGGTCCGGCGCATTCTATCGCGTCTGGAGAATCCCCCCAAGGGAGTAGGCGAAATGGGGACTGGAAACGGGCAAGCGGTTTCTCTACAATGCTTTAGTTACTGGCCGCCCCTCGGCTCGCGCGAGAGGCCGCGCCAGGCGACACGAAAAGAAGAGAACGTCAGAGAAGAACCGAAGAGAACCCTGGGCAGCCGCGAAGGAGAGAACGCGGAAAGCCCGAGCGGCCTGGAGGAGTCCTCGCATGCAGCATTCTGCGGTATTTTTGGGTGGCGCGGTCCTGGGTGGGATCATCTCGGCAGCTTGTGGATTCGATCTCTACCCGATCGAGGAGGCGGCTTACTCCAAGGTCAACGTGCTCAAGGCACACACCGCGGAGCTCGAGGAGTCGCTCGCGCAGTCCCGTGAAGAGCAGCGAAAGCTCGCCGAGGCCGAGGCGAACGCGCGCACCGACGTCGATCGCGTCCGCGCCGATCTCGCCTTGGCTCGCCAGGACATCTCGATCGTTCAGGGGGAGAACCAGACCTACGCCGCACGACTCGATGAGCTTTCGAGCCAGATCGAGGACCTCACCGGCGAGCTGACGATCACGCAGGAAGACCTCTCGCGGCTCCAGGGGGAGACCCTCCTCGCTCGAGAGGCAGCTCGAACCGTCCAAGACGATCTGTTCACGCTGGGGCTGCGGTTCTTCTCGATCCCGCGCCCGGAGACCGATCGTGATCTCGCGGCCGCTTTCCTCCTCAGTGGCCGGCCGACGGAGCAGCTCCAGGAGCTTGTCCTCCAGCTGCGCTACCACAGTCCCGATCTCCTGCTTTCGCTCGGGTTTGCGAGGGCGGGAAGCTGCTCGCTCGAGAGTCTCGAAGACGCTCCAGGGCCAAACATCGTGCCGAGTTCGGCCGAGCTGGACGAAGCTCCCAATTAAGTCGCGAACGAAAACCTCCCTTCTCGGTCCTCGGGTCGCCCAGAGTCGGAACTCCGGGTACACTTCTCGAAGAGAGAATCGCCCGTTCTTGCCCTGGACGAGGCCCGATCGGAGGCTCCTGTGCCAGCTCTTTCCGTAGTTCTTCGCTTCTCGAAGCTCTCGTACGCGCTCCTCGCGCTCGGGATGCTGCCGCTCGTCGGCTGTGGCGGTCAGGAGACGCGACGCAGCGGCGTCGAGATCAGCCGCACCGCGCCTCAGGTCCGGCGCTCGGGAGGCATGTCCCGTGAGGAGGTTCAGCGTCGTGCGCGTATCGCCGCCCAGGTGACGGGGCGAACGGATATCGGGCAGACCAATCCTCGCGAGGTGGTCCAGCCTCGCGAGGTGGTCCAGCCTCGCGAGGTGGTCCAGC
>CAYZGY010000843.1:0-3845 GCA_964478085.1 uncultured Planctomycetia bacterium | reverse complement strand
GGTGACCATCTCGACGAACATGGCCGGTCGTGGTACGGATATTGTCCTCGGCGGGGGCGTCGTCGAAAAGGGCGGCCTTCACGTCATCGGCACCGAGCGGCACGAGTCGCGCCGCGTCGACAACCAGCTGCGCGGTCGTTGTGGTCGTCAGGGGGATCCGGGCTCGTCGATCTTCTTCCTCTCGCTCGAGGACGACCTCATGCGCCGCTTCGCGGGAGAGCGCGTCGGCAACATCCTGAAGCGCTTCGGCATGAAGGAAGGCGAGGAGATCTCGCACCCGTGGGTGACGAAGTCGATCGAGCGCGCGCAGAAGAAGGTCGAGGCGTATCACTTCGACATCCGTAAGAACCTGCTCGAGTACGACGGCGTGATGAACGAGCAGCGCACGATCGTCTACGATCAACGCCAGACCATCCTCAGCGGCGGTAACCTCGACGAGATGATCCGCGAGATGATGGAGCAGCACACCTCCGAAAGAATCGCCTACTACCTCTCGCAGGAGAAGACGCCGGAGATCGTCGAGGAAGACAAGACGATCCCCGCCTACGATCCGGTCGCGGAGCTGAAGCAGTGGCTCAAAACCTCGTACAACATCGAGGTCGAAGGCCTCGAGATCAGCGATGACGGAGACGTCTCGCTCGGCATCGCGGAGGTCACCGATCAGGTGCTCAGCACCTTCAACAAGGCCCTCGACGACCGCCAAGAGGACATCGGCGAAGAGCAGATGCTGCGTGCGCAGCGCTTCATCCTGCTGATGGAGCTCGACGACAAGTGGAAGGACCATCTCTACGCGATGGACCAGCTGCGCAACGGCATCAGTCTTCGCGGATACGCCCAGCAGGATCCGAAAATCGCGTACAAGCGCGAAGGCTACGAGATGTTCAGCGAGATGCTCGACAACTTCCGCTCGAGCGTCACGCAGCTCATCCTGCGGGTCCGAGTCGAGAAGGAAGACGAGGATTCGCTCGATAGTGGTCTCGACGACGCCGAGTTCCAGCATCAGGAGATGGGGGCGGCTGCCGAGACGGCGTCCGCGATGGAGGAGGCGAGCAAGCCGCAGAGTCAGGGCCCCGTGAAGCCGATCGTGCGCAAACAGCCCAAGGTCGGTCGCAACGATCCGTGCCACTGCGGTAGCGGCAAGAAGTTCAAGAAGTGCTGCGGCGTCGGATCCTGAGATCACACGCGATCGGCGCAAGCATCGTCGTCGACGTTCTCTACCTGCTGCTGTCGCCGGTCATCCTGCTCGTCTACATGATCGCGTCACGCTTCTTGATGCGAGAGAAGTATCGCCGTGGCTTCTTGCAGAAGCTCGGCGTCGTCCCGGTTCGCGAGCGCGGTAAGCCCTCGATTTGGGTTCACGCAGTCTCCGTCGGGGAGGTCCGGACCGTCGCTCCTCTCGTGGATGAGCTCGCCGAGCGGCTACCCGAATACGATATCTCGATCTCGGTGACGACCTACACGGGCTTCGCCGTCGCGCGAAAGCAGTTCCCCGATCGAGAGATTCTCTACGCGCCGTTCGATCTCTCGATTTGCGCACTCTTGTCGTTTCGCCGCCGGCGTCCCGACGCGCTGCTCCTCGTCGAGCTCGAGCTCTGGCCGAACTTCCTCCTCGTCGCTCAGGCCTGCGGTGTGCCGGTGCTCGTCGTCAACGGACGTCTGACCGAGCGCTCCTGCCGCGGCTACTCGCGGGCACGATGGTTCGGGCGATTTCTCTTCGGGCTCGTCGATCGCTACGCCGTACAGAACGAGGAATACGCAGAGCGGTTCGCGCGGCTGCAGGTCGATGAGGGGCGGCTCGAGGTCCTGGGCAACCTCAAGCACGATCGTGAGACGTCGGTCACCGAAGAGGATACCGCTGCGCTTCGTCGCCGGCTCGGCTGGCCCTCGGGGGATGCGGTGGTTCTCGTCGGCGGCTCGACGCATCCGAGCGAAGAGGAGCTGCTCTGCCGAATTCTCTCCGAGCTGCGCGAAGTCGAGCCGCGGCGGCGCCGGGGTGTCGTGCCTCGTCACGTCGAGCGCTTCTCGAAGCCCGAGGAGGAGACGTGGGGCGCCGACCGCTCGATCGTTCGCTGGAGCTCGATCCGCGACGATGAATCTACGGCTCCGCTCGACGACCGGATCCTGCTCGTCGACACGGTCGGCGAGCTCGAGGCGTTCTACGCCGCTTCGGACATCTCCGTCGTGGGCGGCAGCTTCATCGAGCGAGGCGGACACAACGTCTTCGAGCCCGCGCAGCTCGGTCGTGCGACGTGCTTCGGACCGAATACCTCGAACTTCCTCGATGAGGTTCGCGTTTTGCTCGACGCCGACGCCGCGCGCCAGGTCGTCGAAGACGAGCTCTCGACGTGCCTTCGGGGCTGGCTCGAGTCTCCCGAGGAGCACGTCGCGATCGGTCGTCGAGCGGCCGACGCGGTCTCGGAATGTAGGGGTGCCGTCGACCGTCACGCGACCTGGGTGACGGAGACCTTGCAGCTTTCCATGCCCCGGGCGAACTGATACAATCCCGCTCCGAACGCCTCCCGTTATTTCCACAAACAAATCTCTGGGCCGTCGAGGCCTCTTGTTTCATGGATTCGGAGGGGCTGATTCTCTGGACGAAAACCAGCATTCAGGACCAAAGCATGGCCGAACGTACGCTCTTCACCTCCGAGTCCGTCACGATGGGGCACCCGGACAAGGTCTCCGATCAAATCTCGGATGCGATCTTGGACGCGATCCTCGCCGAGGATCCTGCGGGCCGCGTGGCGTGCGAAACTCTCGTCACGACCGGGCTCGTCTTCGTCTCCGGCGAGATCACGACGACGTGCTACGTCGACATCCCCGTGATCGTCCGCCAGACGCTCGAGGAGATCGGCTACACCGACCCTCAGATGCGCTTCGACTACGAGTCGTGCTCGGTCATCAACGCGATCCAGGCGCAGTCCGAGGATATCTCGGTCGGCGTTACCGAGGGCCAAGGGCTCCACGAGGAGCAGGGCGCCGGCGACCAGGGAATGATGTTCGGCTACGCCTGTGATGAGACACCCGAGCTCATGCCGCTGGCGATCTCGCTCTCGCGTACACTCGTCGAAGAGCTCGCACGAGCACGCTCCTCCGGCGATCTCCACTTCCTGCGTCCCGACGGTAAGTCCCAGGTCACCGTCGAGTACGAGGGCGACCAGCCCAAGCGCATCGACGCGATCGTCATCTCGACGCAGCACACTCCCGAGATCGACCACGCGACGATCGGGCGCGAGATCATCGACAAGGTCATCCGGAAGGTTACGCCGGCTGTGCTTCTCGACGACGACACCAAGTTCTACATCAACCCGACCGGTCGCTTCGTCATCGGTGGGCCGCACGGTGACACCGGCCTGACGGGCCGAAAGATCATCGCCGACACCTACGGTGGGCGGGGCCGTCACGGTGGTGGCGCGTTCAGCGGCAAGGACCCGAGCAAGGTCGACCGCAGCGCTGCGTACATGGGCCGTTACATCGCGAAGAACGTCGTCGCCGCGGGGCTCGCCTCGCGCTGCGAGGTCCAGCTCTCTTACGCGATCGGCGTCGCCGACCCGATCTCCGTGCGCGTCGAGACGGATGGCACGGCCAAGGTGCCCGAGTCGCAGATCGAGAAGCTCGTGCGCAAGCACTTCCCGCTCAAGCCAAAAAACATCATCGAGACCCTCAACCTGCGTCGTCCGATCTACAAGGACACCGCGCGCTTCGGTCACTTCGGCCGTAACGAGGAAGTCCTCCTCTGGGAGCAGACGGATAGGGCTTCCACGCTTCGCGAGGAAGCGGGTATCTGATTTTTTGAGGGGGCTTTCGGGAAGCCCCCTCTAGGTTTTTTGAGGGGGCTTTAGGGA
>CAYZGY010000842.1:0-3850 GCA_964478085.1 uncultured Planctomycetia bacterium | reverse complement strand
AGCGGTTGTCGGGAGCCATCCCAACGTGCTCGGGACCGCGCCATTCATCGAACGCCTCGGTATCTTCCGCAGCGGCGTCGCGATTCGCCCGGCTCGGGTTCACGGAATCCAGCCGGTGCGCCAAGCGCAGATCAGCGACATCGGGCGCTACGCGCTCAGGCCCGAAGAGCTCGACGAGATCCTCGAGAAGCACGTCCCGAAGGCTTCGGCGGATCCGGACGCTCCGTACGTCGAGACGAATATCCCCGACGCGATTCGCGAGACGCACGAGCTCGTCCACGCCGAGGGGCGCGAGCCGCTCAGCCAAGAGGAGCTCGAGAGGTTTTTCAGCCTCGACTTCCGCTTCGAGATGTTCGAGAAGCATCAGCCGGTCGAGTCCGATCAATTCGAGATTCCGCCATCGGGTGCGATCATCGGCATCCACATGCTGCTGGAGCGCGACGTGTCGATCGGTGACATCCTGAGTGTCAGCACTCTCAGCCCCGACGGATTCGGCGGCCGCGAGATCAACGAGTCATTCCTCGTCGTCGGCGCCGCGAAGACGGGTGATTTCATCAACGACTCGGGAACGATCTACTGCGACGTCGAGGTCGCACGCTCGATGCTCAACGAGTTTCTCCCCGACGGGGCCGACCCGTTTCGGTACCAAGGGCTGCGAGTCGCTTTGAAAAACCCGTCGAGGCTCGAAGAGACGAGAAGCGATCTCGACACGATGATCATCGGACAGCTCGGGCGCCGGCTGCGCGTGAAGACGTGGAAAGAGCTGCGTCAAAACATGCTCAAGGCCGTCGGCATCGAGAAGAGCCTCGTCTACTTCATCGTCCTCATCCTCGTCTTCTTCACGGGGTCGATGATCCTCCTGATGCTCCTTCTGACCGTCATCGAGAAGACGCGCGACATCGGCGTCCTGACGGCGCTCGGTGCGACACCCGGAGGCGTGACCCTGATCTTTCTCCTCAACGGGCTCGTGATCTCGGCGATCGGCACGATCGCGGGACTCACGCTCGGTGGGGTGTTCTGCGCGAATATCAACGAGATCCACGATGCGATCTACGCGGCGACGGGACGCCAGCTCTTCCCGCCCGAGATCTACCAGATGGATCGTATCCCGACCGCGTTCCTCTGGCTCGACGTCGTGACGAGCACGGTGCCACCGATTCTCATCGGGCTTCTCGCGAGCTTGATCCCGGCGGTCTGGGCTCCACGACGCGACCCGATCAAGGCGATTCAATTCGAGTAAGGCCCATTCGAGTAAGCCTCAAGCGATGACGACCGACGTTCTCTACGCAGTCGAAGAGCTCCACAAAGAGTACCGCATGGAGGGAGTCTCCGTTCCCGTCCTGCGTGGTTGCCACCTCGACGTCGACCGCGGCGAGATTCTCGCGATCGTCGGGCTCTCCGGGGTCGGAAAGAGCACGCTGCTCAACATCATGGGGCTCCTCGACATGCCGACGTCGGGCACGCTCACCTACCACGGCCGCGACGACGCCTTTCAAGGGCAAGATCTCGCGCGTCTCGATCTCGAGTCGAAGTGCCGCATGCGCAATCGCCACTTCGGCTTCGTGTTTCAGTTTTATCACCTCTTGCCCGACCTCAACGTCCTCGAGAACGTCCTTCTGCCCGCGATGATCCTGCGCAACACGCGAGAGTTTCGTCAGGAGAAGAAGGAGCTCGAGGAGCGCGCGCGCGACCTGCTCCGACGTGTCGGCGTGCTCGACCGCGCCGAGTTCCCCTCGGGTCGACTCTCGGGCGGCGAGCGCCAGAGGGTCGCGATCGCCCGAGCACTGATGAACGACCCCGAGCTCGTCTTCTGCGACGAGCCGACGGGCAACCTCGACACGACCACGGGCGACAAGATCCACCAGCTCATCCTCGAGCTCAACAGCGAGCTCGGAACGGGCTTCGTCATCGTCACGCACGACCTCGGGCTCGCGGAGCTCGCTCACAGGACGCTAACGATGCGGGACGGCCTCTTCGTCGACGCGGAGGAAGCCACCGAAGCCGCGGGATCCTGAGCGGATCCTCACGAAGGCCGCCCGCCACGACAGTGCCGATAACCTGGACGAACCCCGCCCGAACTTCCCGCGCACCGGGGGGGCTGTACGCTTTTGGCCTCGGGACCAGTCTGCTATACTCGAGCCTTTCACATAGCTGATGTAGATGGTCCTCTCGGAGATTCGTGATGGCGATCCTGCGCGTTCAGACCGGCAATGAGCCGGGGAAGACTTATCCGATCGAAATCGACAGCCTCGTGCTCGGCCGAGATTCAGGCTGTGAGGTCCAGGTGCTCGACCAGGGCGTGTCGCGTCGCCACTCGGAGATCTTCCGCATCGGCGAGATGTTCTTCATCCGCGATCTCGAGAGCCGCAACCACACCTTCGTCAACGAGAAGGAGGTCGGCGAGGAGCTCCTGCGCATCGGCGATCACATCCGCGTCGGCAATACGGTGCTCGTCTTCGAGGACAAGCTCGCGCAGTTCCGCGACTCGAGCCGCATCGTCCCGAACGACATCGACCTGGGCGAGAATAACGATCAGGCCGCGATCGACCCGACCTCGACGATCACGCTCAAAGCGACCAATCTGATCCCGAAAAAGCACGACGGCGAGGACACGCGGTCGCGCGAAGCGCGCCACCTCAACGTCCTGCTCCACCTCTCGCACACGATCGCGGAGGAGAAGAACCTCTCGAAGCTCTTCACGAAGGTCGGTGAGACCCTCGGTAAGAACCTCGCGGCCGATCACCTCTACGTCCTCGGAATCTCGTCGAATTCCGAAGACAAGAACGGTGAAGGCGGAGGAGTCGGTAAGGGAACGCAGTTCGAGATTCTCGGTCGTTACGACAAGGAAGACGATCCCGACAAGGCCGCCGGTGTCTCGCGCGGCATCATCAAGGAGTGCCTGACGCACAGTCGCTCCGTGCTGACGTCGGACGCCTCGCTCGATCAGCAGTTCAACGCGATGGCGAGCGTCGTCATGAACCAGCTGCGCTCGGTGATCTGCGTGCCGATCTCGGTGCTCGGAAAGAACCTCGGCGTGATCTACATCTACGCCAACCGTGCCGACGCGTTCGACGGCGAAGACCTCGAGATCTCCTCGGCCGTCGGCATCCAGCTCGGCTCGACGCTCGAGCTCCTCAAGATGATCAAGCGCCAAGACACGTTCTTCCGCAGCTCGATCAAGACTCTCGTCAACGCCGCCGAGCGTCGCACGCCGACGCCCCCGGGACGAGTCGACCGTATCGCGTCGTACTGTCTCGCGATCGCCAAGGAGCTCGGCTGGACGACGCAGCAGTCCCGCGACGCGTGGCTCGCCGGCATGCTCTACAACATCGGCTCGATCCCGATGAGCGACGCCGAGCTCGAGAACCCCGTCACGCACGAGACCAAGCGCAACCACTACGCGCGCGAGATCCTGCGCGACATCCCCGGCCTCGAGCACCTGCGCTCGGCGGTCGAGCAGCAGAACGAGCGCTGGGACGGCACGGGATCGCCCGAGGGAGTCCAGGGTGACGCGATCGACAAGCTCGCACGAGTCGTCGGAATCTCCAAGGAGCTCGACGCTCTGCTCTACCCCGAGGACCTCCTCGGCGGAGAAGCGCTCTCGGTCAAGGAAGCGCTCCTCAAGGTCAAGGAGATGGCCGACAAGCACTTCGATCGGCAGACGGTCAACGCTGTGCTCATCGCCTACCGTAACGGTACGCTGCTGAGCCCGGACGAGGAGTTCTTCGAGATTCCTTCGATTTAGTCGTCGTCTCGTCGCCGTTTCGTCGTCGTCTCGTCGTCGTCTCGTCCTCCTAACGTACTCGTCACGTAGCCCCGAAAAAGGCCTATAAAAGCCCCAAAGAACCCC
>CAYZGY010000841.1:0-3857 GCA_964478085.1 uncultured Planctomycetia bacterium | reverse complement strand
GTGGGGTGCTGGTTGCCGTTATTGGCGTGGTCGACACGAAGGTTCTTGCGCAGCTCGGGCTCGAGCTCGGCGACGTCGCTCAGCGTGCTCGCGATCGCAAGATCGGCATCGACGAGATGCGCGGCGGCACGTTCACGATCACGAACCTCGGCGGAATCGGCGGCACGGCGTTCACGCCGATCGTCAACCATCCCGAGGTCGCGATTCTCGGAATCGCGCGCGGCAAGAACGAGCTCGTGCTGGAGAACGGCGAGGTCACCTCTCGGCTTCAGCTGCCGCTCTGTCTCTCCTACGATCACCGGGTGATCGACGGAGCGGATGGCGCGCGATTCCTTCGGTACATCTCCGATCTGCTTTCCGACCCATTCCTATTGATGCTTGGACTCTGAGTCGGATCGTCGGATCGGAATCCCAAGAATGAAAAGAAGCAACGGACGGGTAGAACTATGCCTGGTGGCACGATCGAAACCCAAGTGGTCGTGATCGGAGCGGGCCCTGGTGGCTATGCGGCAGCGTTTCATGCTGCGGAGCTCGGTCTTCGAACGACGTTGATCAACGCCGAGCCCAAGCCGGGCGGCGTCTGTCTCCACCGTGGCTGCATCCCGTCGAAGGCGCTGCTCCATATCGCGAAGCTGACGAACGAGGCGCGCGAGGCGAGCGCTTGGGGTCTCCAGTTCCAGGAGCCGACGATCGACCTGGCGCAGCTGCGCGATTGGAAGAACGGCATCATCGAGAAGCTCGCGGGCGGCGTCAGCCAGCTCTGCGCGGCGCGCGGCGTCGAGTACTTGCCGGCGCGTGCACGCTTCGCGAACTCGAATACCTTGACGCTCGAGTGGCCCGACGGCGCGTCGTCCGGCGTGGGCGAGCAGCCGACCGAGGTCGTTTTCGAGCACGCGATCATCGCGACCGGCTCGACGCCGGCCGTCCCGGGTATCTTGCGCATCGACGATCCGCGCGTCATGGACTCGACGGGAGCCCTCGAGCTCGAGGACGTGCCGAACCGTCTCCTCGTCGTCGGCGGTGGCTACATCGGTCTCGAGATGGGGACGGTCTACGCGGGCCTCGGTTCGCGCGTCACGGTCGTCGAGCTTACCGCCGGTCTCTTGCCCGGCTGTGATCGAGATCTCGTCAAGCCGCTCCAGAAACGTCTCGGCCACACGCTCGATCAGATTCTCCTCAACACGAAGGTCGAGGGCTTGAGCGCGGGTGCCGACGGCATCACGGCGACCCTCTCGGGCAAGGACGCGCCCGAGTCGATGCTCTTCGACCGCGTGTTGATCTCGATCGGCCGCACGCCGAACTCGCGCGACCTCGGCCTCGAGAACACGAGCGTCGTCGTCACCGACCGCGGCTTCGTCGAGGTCGACGCGTGCCAACGCACGGCCGAGTCGAACATCTACGCGATCGGCGATATCGCCGGCGAGCCGATGCTCGCGCACAAGGCCTCGAAGGAAGCGAAGGTCGCGGCGGAAGTGATCGCCGGAGAGCCCGCCGAGTTCGACAGCGTCGCGATTCCCGCGGTGGTCTTCACCGATCCCGAAGTCGCCTGGTGCGGTCTGACGGAGACGGAGGCCAAGGCGGAAGGCCGCGAAGTCGAGGTCGCGAAGTTCCCGTGGGCCGCGTCGGGTCGAGCGCTGACGCTCGATCGCACCGAAGGTCTGACGAAGCTCATCGTCGAGCCCGGCTCCGAGCGCATCCTCGGCGTCGGAATGGTCGGCCCGGGTGCCGGCGACATGATCGCCGAAGGCGCCTTGGCGATCGAGATGGCCGCCGTCGCCCGCGACGTCGCGGACACGATCCACCCGCACCCGACGCTCTCGGAAACGGTGATGGAAGCAGCTGAAGTATTCCTCGGGCATTCGACGCACCTCTTCCGGCCGAAGAAGTAGCGCGGCGTAAGGCGATGCTGCTCGACTGTTTGAGAGATCCCGACCCGCACGTCAGGTCGTGGGCGATGGGACGTATCGTGGAGCGCGAGCGAATCAGCGACGCGGCCATCGACGCGATCGCCGAGTCGCTCGAGGATGCCTCGTCGCCGAGGCCGCAGCCGACGTTGAGAGCGCGATTCTTGCCGGCTTCGGGTTCGCGCTCGAGCTCCCGATCGAGCCACGTGACGAGATTCGGATTCGGGCCGAGGTCGGCCCACGGGATCGCCGAGGCGTCTCCGTCCGCTTTCGCGTAGAGTGCCTCGAACCATCCGAGCGCATCTCCGCGAGCCAGGTACTCGTCGGCCAAGGATCGGGCGAGCGCGCGGTGCTCTTCCATCGGCTCAACTCGAAACGGAGACGGCGCAGCCGATCTCGTCTTCCGTCGGGTCGGGACCGAGATCCCTCGGCCCGGGCGCCGGTGGGGCCGCTCCTCCCTGGAAGAGGAAGGCGAGAACGTGGGCTGCATCCGATATGCCGACCTTGCCGTCGTCGTTCGAGTCCGCTCCGTCTTCGCAGCAGATCTCGGCTTCGCCCGTGAAGAGGGCGATGAGGATCAGCACCGCGTCGGAGATATCGACGAGCGTGTCGAGGTTCGCGTCGGAGCGACGGAAGTCGGCGTCGCCTGCGAGCTCGCGGGGGACCAACGCGTCATGGACGTCGGTCGTCGCGAAGCCCTCGATCGGTGCGCCGCCCGGGATGTAGATCCGACCGTCGACGGCGGCCGCGCCGATGCCGTGGCGCGGCTGGGCCATGTCGTGGCGCGGCTGGGCCATGTCGTGGCGCGGCTCGCAGGTATCGCGACTCGAATCGTCAGCCTCGACCTCGGGGAAGATCCCCCGCGGAGACGACTCGGCAGGATCCCGCCGATGACGTGGATGCTGCTGTCGAGCGCGGCGACACCGACTTCCTGCCGCGGCTCGGGAAGCGGGGGGAGATCGATCCACGTGTCCTGTGCGGTCAACTCACCGGCGTGGGTCGTGACGGTGAGGGATGAGAGCGTGATCGTGAGGGCGAGAAGCCATCGAGTCATCGGAAGCTCCACAAAAAAACCGCCGCGGGATCGCAAGGATCGCGCGGCGGTTTCTGCTCACTCTCTGAAGCGAGCCAGACAGAAGAAGGGAGGCTCAGCCTTTCTTCTTCGCGCCGCCTTTCTTACTTCCGCCCTTCTTGCCTTTTGCTTTCGCGAAGTGCTTGGCGGAGTACTTACCCTTGCAGCCGTTGCAGCAGAAGTAGACCTTCTTGTGCTTGACGTGCACGATCGCCGTCGATTCCTTGCCCGACTTGCCGCTGAGGGGGCACTTGAGCTCGGCCTTCGCGTTCGAGATCGCGAGCTTCTTCGTGTAACCCTTCTTGCAGTTGCCGCAGCAGAAGAGCTGCTTCTTGCCGTTGACGATGACGAACTGATCGGCCTTGCCCGGCTTGCTGCTGAGGGGGCACTTCTCGACGGTCTTGGCGACGAGACTGTTCTTCTTCATGTAGCCCTTCTGGCAGTTGTTGCAGCAGAAGGCGACCTTCTTGGCGGTCTTGTGGATCACGCCGGTCTCGGCCTTGGCCGGTCGACCGCTGATCACGCACTTGTCGGCGCCCTTGTCCTCGAGCTTGATGACCTTGGTGAGAAACGGCTTGACGCAGCCCTTGCAGCAGAAGTGCTTCTTTTCCCCGTTGATCTCGACCGAGACATCCTTGCTGACGTCCTTGCCCGAGATCGGACACTTCGCCGTCTTGCCCTTTTCCGCCCAGCTGATGGTCGAAAGGCCCATCAGTGCGCAGACCGACAGAAATGCTGCGAACATCTTCATCGTTAAAGCTCTCCTTAGCCGGGATTTACGAGGTTTTTGTCTCTACTGCCCGTCCAGTCTACGCGGAAAACGTCGGATGCGGCAAGAAAGTTTCCGCTCTCTGGTCGGTGAAAAATCCGGATTTGCCGTC
>CAYZGY010000840.1:0-3859 GCA_964478085.1 uncultured Planctomycetia bacterium | reverse complement strand
GAGCATGACTGACGGTATTCAGAAAGGAGAATCGAGGAGTACGGATGAAAACGCACGCTCTCTACGCGCTCGCCCTATTCGCCATCCTTCCCTTCATCGCCGCCTGCACGAGCGACGAGCCCGAAGTGGTCACCTCGGACGATCCGGCCGAGCACTTCGAAGGTCTCGTCAAGCTCGTCAATGAAGGTGAGCTCGCTTCCGCCTACGTCAGCGTCCTGCCTCCCAGCTACGTCAAGGACGTCGACAGCGTCTTGAGCCAAGCGACCGCGCTGATCAGCGAACCAGAGTTCGAGAAGGCCCACTCGATTCTGATGAAGATCGGCCCCCAGCTGAACGGCCTGATCAAGCAGGCGACCGCTGGTCAAGAGGACATGTCACCGGCAGCGAAGAAGAGCTTGGAATCGCTTTCCGACCTTCCCGCGCTGCTCGGAATCTCGTCGTACTCCGATTTCAAGAAACTCACGGGTACGCGGCTGATTCAAAGCTTCGAGAAAAACCTCTTCAAGGATCTCGTGAAAGACCCCTCGATCAAAAAGCAGGTTAGCGAGTCGAGATTCTCGGTCGCCGAGACAACGAACGACTACGTCCTCCTCGAGAGCACCGACGCGAAGGGAACGACGAGCGAGGTCAAGATAGTCAAAGTGGAGGGACAATGGGTGCCCGCCGATCTCGCACAGGGCTGGTCGACCAACGTGAGCCAAGTTCGCGAGCAGCTCGATGCGTTCGCCAAGCAAAAGGAAGCCGACCCGCAGTTCGTGATGAAGACCCTGACCCAGATGGAGGCCCAGCTTTCGATGCTCATGGGCATGATCAGCGCGATGGGTGCCGGTGGGCTCGGCGGGAACGCGCCTCCGGGCGGTGGCGGATTCTCGCAGTAAGCGATCACCCAGCCGGTTCATCGGAGTACGTCATGGCGAAAAGCTTCGGAGGCGCAGTGCTCCTGCTCTCCGCTCTCGTCGTTTCCGGCTGTACGGACGACAGAGCTTCGTCACACGTCTCCGATGACCCGGCCGAGCACTTCGAACAGATCGAGGCGCTGATCTCTGAAGGAGATTTCGCGACGGCCAACGTGAACACCATGCCGCCGTCGTTCCTCAGAGAAATCGACGCGCTGCTACGCCAAATGACGGCGCTCGTTCCGGAAGAGGATTTTCCAAGGGCGCTCTCTCTGCTGAAGACGCTCGGCGAGCAGCTACCGACCATCGTCTGGGCGTACGTCAAGGACGACGAAGCACCCGCCGAACCGCCGTGGTCCGATGATCTGTTGTAGCTCTTCGGGTATTTCCCGGCGACCCTGGGAGTCTCGAGCTATTCGGACTTTCGCAATCTGACCTCCACCCGGCTCGTGCAGAGTCTCGAGGAGAATCCCCTTCGAACGGCGTTGAAAGAGGTCACCGAGTCACTCCCCAGCCCGATCGAAAGGCACGACCGGTACACCGTCGAGCAAAGATTCGACGACCGAGCTGTTCTCGAGGGAGTGTCCTCGAAAGGCCTGGACAAAACGATCGAAGTCGTCCGGGTCGACGACCGGTGGGTCACTGCGAAACTCGCTGAGGATTTCGAAAAGATCCTTCCCGAGCTGCGTTATTTACTGACGCGCCGGGCTCAGAGAAAGAAAGACGACCCACGAGCGGTCGGAAAGAGCCCGACACAGATCGAAGCCCTGATTCCGATCTTCGTAGGCTTCATTCGTTCGCAGACCGCCAGTGCGAATTCCGTGACGGAAGTCGACGGATCTCGACGGATCTCGCTAACTGGAGAACCACAAGAGCGTTCGGTGGGTTCCGGCCGCTGCTTCACGCGCAGATCGAACGAATCCTCGAGAGCCTTCCGGCGAACTCATCGTCCCCGATGGCGACCTCTCCGAGCGAACCGTCGATCGACCCTTCGAGAGTCACCCAAGAGCGACAGCCCGCGTACCGGGGATGTCGCTCGATCGAGATCTCCTCGCGCAGGCGAAACACGCGAAGGAGGAGAACAAAGAGGGGCCGATCGGGTTTGTACTCGACGCGCATCCGGACGTAGTCCTCGTTCCAGATGAACTCGTCGACGAGGTGATACGCTGACATCGCGTCTTCGAGTGGAAACGCGCTGACGAGTTCCGCATAAGCTCGAAAGCAGACGGGCGAGGTTTCGTCCTCGGGAGGGAGGGACTCTGCCCTCGCTCGGACCTCCGGCTTCAAGAGCTCGAGCTTCTGATGCTCCCGAGTCGGAAAGAGCGCAAAACGATCATGCTCGAGCCGAAATTCACCGCCACGCTCGTGAATGCCGCCCTTGCGCAGAAGAACGATCTGCTTCCCGGTCGCAAGAGCATCGATGGCGACTTCCCACTCTTTGAGCGCGACGTCAAGCCGGGATGCGTCGGGCGAATCGCTCATGAGGTGAGTGTCTCCGTTCTGGGTCGATCGCTTGTCACTGCGGCGTCAACTCCGCCGTGTCACCGATCCCGTCATCGTACTCGCCGACCTCGCGAACCATGTCGCGATAGCTTTGAATGTCGAGCATCGTCAAAGTCTGAACCGTGCGCACTGTGATCAGGCGCCGAGTCCACAGCGAGTACTCCTTCGCGACGCGGGCGAGCGCGGCGTGCACGGGGTTCGTCGACTCATCGCCTTCCGCTTCCTGCTTCCAGACCGACAGTGCGAGCTCCCACGCCTTCTCGATGTCATCCTCCCCGAGCAGAAACTCCCGTCTGAGTCGCGCGCGATCGTCATCGGAAAGCTCGCGGAAACCCTCCCGACGCTCGTCCACCTCGTCAAAGAGAGCCGTACGGCGCTTGTGCCGTTTCGAAAAGCTCTGAAGCCGACACACGAATCGCTGCACCCCTCCGCGAATGACACCCGGACGCCCTTCGCGCACGATACCTTCAGAGAACTCGCGTACGCGCGTCGGCGCCGTGATGAGCGAGCGAAGCTCGCCATGATCGGTGATGTAGGCCGTCACGAGCGCACGCACGACCTCGCCGCGATGCGCCCGCAGCGTCCCGCTCGCGTCGATTCCGTCGAGAACGCCATCCAGCTGCTCGTCGGACCACCCGTGCTCCGTGAGGAAGACGCGAAACGCTCGCAAATCGCGCACGGCTCGATTGCGCAACTCTTGAACGGGCTTGCGCTCCGTCTCGAGTGCGCCGATATAGTCGAGATCCTCGGAGAACGTGACGCTGTCCTCCTGGCGCGGCTGTCCCGGAAGGCGGAGACCGAGGTACTCGACATCGAGCGCCGCACGCAGATTGAGCGCCTCGATGAAGAACGGCTTGCGCATGCGATTGATCTTGCGCACAGCTACGTCGAATCCAGCTATGCGACTGAGCTCTCGACGCGTCGACTTCTGCTTGCCGAGCACCTCGCGCACGATCTCCATCACTTGTCGGATACCCGTCGCAAGAAGACGCGCAAAGCCGTAGACGATCGTCAACGGCAGCAGGAAGATCTTCGCGCCGCCGACGTACTTACGGTAGAGCAGGTACGGATTGAAGACTCGCTGGTTACGCGGAAGCAGGTGATAGGGTCGCGTACCGAAGACGTCGCGCACGACCCCGCGACGGTCCTTCTCCAGACACGCGAGCACATCCGATCCGTAGCGTCGCTCGACCTCGCGGTCACTATCGGCACTCGGTCCGAGGAAATCGAAGGCCGTGAAGCTCCCCGTGAGCAGCGTGCCGCCGAAGCCCCGCTGCTTGGCCGCGTCACGCGATCGACGTCGGCGCGTCGGATCGCCCTGGCGCTCCTGGAGAAAGCGATCGAATCGCGCCCTGGCGTCCTCCGGAGCGAAGTCTCGCTGATCGAGCGGGATACACGCCATGTTGTATTCCATGATCAGCTTCGCCGTCTCGATCGCGAGGCTCTCAGTGATGAACCGG
>CAYZGY010000839.1:0-3876 GCA_964478085.1 uncultured Planctomycetia bacterium | reverse complement strand
ACCTCTGCGACAACTGCTCGCTCGATGCGAATCCGGACCAAGCGAACAACGACGGTGACGATGTCGGCGACGTCTGCGACAACGACGACGACAACGACGAGATCACCGACATCTTCGACAACTGCCCGCATCACCCGAACTCGACGCAGATCAACTCGGACGACGACGAGCTCGGTGACGCCTGCGACGACGACGACGACGACGACGGCGTCCTCGACGACGACGACAACTGCCCGACCACCCCGAACGCCGGTAGACCGGATCGCGACGGCGACGGCGACGGCGACGGCGACGGCGACGGAGTCGGAGACGCTTGCGACAACTGCTTGAGCGAACCGAACCCCTCTCAGTCCGATCAAGACCGAGACGGTCTCGGCGACGCCTGCGACGACAACCACGTCGACACGGACGGCGACGAGATCACCGACGCGGCGGACAACTGCCCGACCGTCTACAACCCGACGCAAGCCAACAACGACGGTGACGACATCGGCGACGCCTGCGACGACGACGACGACGACGACACCGTCCCGGACGACGAAGACAACTGCCCCTTGGCTCCGAACGCCAGTCAGACCGACGGCGACAACGACGGAGTCGGTGACGCCTGCGACGACTCCGACGTCGACTCCGACGGCGACGGAATCCTCGACGCTCTCGACAACTGTGCGAGAATTCCGAACGACAACCAGATCGATACGGATCAAGACGGCGTCGGTGATGTCTGCGACAACTGTCCGACCGTCGACAACGCGACGCAGCTCGACTCGGACGGCGATTTCCGCGGAGACAACTGCGACAACTGTCCCGACGCCCCGACCACGAGTCAACGCGACAGCGACTTCGACGGCGTCGGAGACGTCTGTGACAAGGATACCGACTCCGACGGTGACGGACACAACGATCCGGTCGACAACTGCCCGAACCACGTCAATCGCAACCAGCTCGACACCGACAACGACGACGAGGGAGAGGGCTGCGACGATGACGACGACAACGACGGTCGCGTCGACGACGAGGACAACTGCCCGCTGACGCACAATCCCGACCAGGCGAACTTCGACGCCGATCTGCTCGGCGACGCTTGCGATCAAGACGACGACAACGACACCATTCCCGACGAGCAGGACCTCTGCCCGTTCTTCCGCAACTTCCTGCAGATCGACACCGATGGAGACGGTATCGGTGATGACTGCGACCCGGACGTCGACGGCGACGACGTCGACAACCGATTCGACAACTGCCCGATGACACCCAACCCAGCCCAGGGCGACGCCGACGGCGACGGCCTCGGTGACTATTGCGATGCGGGAGCCTTCCAATTCGTACGTGGAGACGCGAACGGCGACGGTCAGGTCGACATCGGCGATCAGGTCCGAACGCTCAACTTCCTCTTCGGCGACAGCGAAATCCTCTGTGAGGTCGCTGCCGACACGAACGACGACGAGAAGATCGACATCGCCGACCCCGTCTTCGGGCTCAACTTCCTGTTCCAGGGCGGCCCGCAGCCCCCACCGCCCTACCCGGAGGCCAGCTCCGAAGATCCGACGCCGGGCGATCTCGGCTGCCGCGGCTGAGCACCTCGCTCGGCCGGAAGGAATTCCTCGAGATTCTTGAGACATTTCGCTCGCTCGCGGAATGTGATCTTCGAGCCGATCGAGCCGATCGAGCCGATCGGCTCGATCGAGTCGGAAGCTGGATGCGCACGATCGGTCAATGTCGACTCCGGAGGAACCTTCGACCTTCGCGGACTCGCGGTCTGAATCTACCAGGTGCGCCTGGAAGAAGACGGCGCACTTCGCGAAGAAGGCGGCGATCTCGAAACCGTCGAGATCCGAACGGGCAAGACGACGAAACTCCAGGCTAAGGACACGACAACATATGGGGGAAGGCGGCGAAATCGCGAAAGTAGAGCCATCTTCGCCGGTTTGATCCTGTTGAAACTGCCCAGGGCATCGATTAGTTTCGATGCCGGGTACGGGTCACTACCCACTCGTCTTTTGACAGCTCCCAAGATGGGAAATCGCAAAGGAGCAGGGCGGACGGACGATGTCGAACGCCGATCGAGAATCTCGCGACGGGGAAGCGCTCGCGGCTCTGCAGAAGAGCCTCGCGGACACCGAAGCCGCGGTGAACGCCCTGCTCGAGAAGACCGAGCGGGCGATCAACGGCTGCGCTGCCGGTCGACTGATCAACGAGCGTCGCGATCTTCTCGTCTCGAAGTTGACGCTCGGATCCGTCGAGTACAACGTCGTGCGTGTCGACACGACTGGTGAAGATAAACTGACGCGACGTGAGCTCGAGATCGCGAAGCTCGCGGCCGAGGGCCGAGCGAACAAGGCGATCGCCGATCAGCTCGAGATCCGTCCCTCCACCGTCGCCGCTCACCTGCGCCGTGTCGATGCAAAGCTCGGACTGACGGGTCGCGCGGATCTGCTCCGCGTGTTTGCCGCGCCGCGACCGTTCGAGCGACAGACAACTTGATCGCATTCACGGTTCCCGGAGGAGGCAAGACGATCGCAGCGGTCGTCGGTGTGCTCGTCGTCTACATCCTCGTCTTTCACGTCTTTGTCTCGGACGAGACCAAGATCCGTCGCATCGTCGAGACCACGGTCGACGGCTACAACGCCCCCGACGTCGGCGACGCGATCGACGGCCTCGCGGACGACTTCGAGTTCCTCTCGGCGAAGGGACGCAAGATCGCCGACAAGCAAGAGATTCGCGGCTACCTCGCGGGACAAGTGCTCCAGTCGCGCGATCCGGCGACGAATCGATACAACCTGACGCTCGAGGTCATCGAAGATTCGATTCGGATCACCTTCGACGACGACTCGAAGACAAAAGCGACGCTGGAGTTCGACGCGAAGGGCTCGCGAACAAACCGCGACAAGGTCGACACCTGGTCGGCGAGCTTCACGGTCCGCGTCGAAAAAGGCGACGACGGCTGGAAGGCGAAGTCGGCACAGCTGGCGCCGGGGTCGAAGCGCCCGACCTTCTGAACGCTCCGACTCTCCGCCCCTCCCGCGAAAACGTTGTGAGATTCTCCCCACATCGGTGAAACTTCAGGTCCGGATAAATCAACCCACCTGAAACAAACTCCGATTCACAACGAGGGAGACCCCCGATGAAACGCTTTGCAACGCTGGCGTCCGTGCTTTGTCTTACCGCGATTCTTTCCACGAAGGGTGACGTTTACTCGCACTGCGAGATCCCCTGCGGCATCTACGGCGACCTAGCGCGAATCCACATCCTCAACGAGGACATCAAGACCGTCGAGAAGTCGATGAAGCAGATCGACGCCCTCTCGAAGGAAAGCCCGGTCAACGCGAACCAGCTCATCCGCTGGGTCAACAACAAGGAAGAGCACTGCAACAAGATCCAGCACATCGTCACCCAGTACTGGATGACGCAGCGCATCAAGCCGAAGGGCGCCGACCACAAGGACCACAAGAAATACATCGGTCAGATCACGACCGCCCACGGTCTCCTCCTCAGCGCGATGAAGTGCAAGCAGACGACCGACCTGGCGCACGTCAAGGCGCTGCGCGACGGCGTGAAAAAGCTCTCGAAGCTGTACTTCTCGAAGGAGGATCTGGAGCACCTGAAGGGGCACCACTGATCTCCGAGGGGGCTTTCGGGAAGCCCCCTCTCGATCTCCACTGCGCTACGATCGATTCACCCCGACCAGCAGAGGCCTGCGAAACTGCGTTGAGGTGATTCTTCAGGGGGCTTTCGGGAAGCCCCCTCTCGATCTCCACTGCGCTACGATCGATTCACCCCGACCAGCAGAGGCCTGCGAAACTGCGTTGAGGTGATTCTTCAGGGGGCTTTCGGGAAGCCCCCTCTCGATCTCCACTGCGCTACGATCGATTCACC
>CAYZGY010000838.1:0-3878 GCA_964478085.1 uncultured Planctomycetia bacterium | reverse complement strand
GAGCCATGCTCCAGAGGTGATCGGCCGCGGGGTGGCAATTGTCGCAGGCCTCGCCATCGAGCGTGTGATGCGGTGACTCGTGGCACTGGAAACACCCGCTCCCCTTCGTCTCCTCGAACGGGTACGGCAACGCGGCCATCGGCGACTGTGACGCGAGAACCGGGTCGACGTTCGGGAAGAGATGACACGAGTCGCAGTCGAGCCCCTCGTGCCCGCCGAGCAGCGGCAAATGACGCGAGTGATCGAACTTCTGGGAGAGGTGAAAGTCCTGCTGACCGTGACACGAGCCGCAATCGGTCTCGATGCCGCCCGCGTGAACGTCGTCATGACAGGCCCCGCATTCCTGCACGAGCCCCAGAAAGGTCCGCGAGCGGGGTACGGCCGGAAACTTCTCGAGCGAGAACGCCTCCTCGAGATGCTGGATATGACATGACTCGCAAGCCAGCGACTCGTGCGCGCTGTGCAGATCGAACTCGGTATGCGGATGCCTGAACGCTCGGGCGACTTGCGCCCCCCACGCCTTTTCGTTGACGAGATGAAAGCTCTCGCCCGAGTGCTCATCGTGACACTCGGTGCAGTCGGTGTGTCCCTGCTCCGCGAGGAAGTGGTGATAGCCGGTCTGCCCGTGAAGCTGATCGGAGATCTCGTTGTGACAGCTCAGACAGCCGTCGCTCACCCCCGTGTCGGTGTGGCAGGTCTGACAAGTCGAGAGCGAATCGCCTCCGAGCGCCTTGGCGTGCGCGACCGAGACCGAGCCCGGCGAAGGCGAGTACTTCGCCAGAACCCAAATCAACGCGAAGACGCCGACCGAGCCGACGATCACGGGAGTTCTCGGATGAAGCAGCATCAGTGCGTCCCTCCGAGAATCCAAAGCGCGCCGAACTTCGTCGCGATCATCACGTGGTAGACCACGGCCGCACCGAGCACGATCGCCATCCAGCGATGGAAGAACCTCCACGCGCCCATCAGCTTGTGGAAGTGCTCGTAGCGCGCGAGCCACTGACGCTCCTTCGAGAGTCGCTTGACGAGGCGCAGGATCGAGTCCGCGTCGTGGTGCGTTCCGCCGCGCCCCGAGACGGCCTCGCGGAGGCGCTCGAGCTCTTGTCGACTCTGGCGATCGCCGATGACCACGCCAATCACGGCTCCGACGAGCGACGGAATCTTCCGTTTCCCCGACGCGGCGTCCTCGAGACGCAGGGCCCCCGGGCTCACGCCGATCTCGAGGAGCTTCTTGCGGTAGACGACGAGTCGCTTGCGGATCACCTCGAACTCGAGCTCACGCCCGCCGAGCGTCCGAGGGAATCGCGCGTAGACGTACCGACCGAGCGCTCCGCTCGTGACGACGATGACCATCGCCGTCATCGCGATCCAACCGAGGGCGCTGTACGGAACGAACGCCGCGTGGAAGAGCACCATCGCCGGCCCGACGAGGCCCAGAACGATGTGAAAGCGCATCCAGTCGCGCAGCGACGACGCGCGTTGGAACGTCACGCGATTCTTGCGGACGATGTAAGTCAAGCTCGCGAGCATCACGAGCGTCCCGACCACGCCGAGGAGAAGCCCGACGACTCCCGAGGGACGCAAGAGCTCGTGGAGGTGATGGAGAGTCCGCTGAGCCACTGGAAGCGAGTAGTACTCACGCCCGATCGTCAAGACGAGCACGAGAAGCGACGCGACGACACAAGCGAAGGTCGTCGTCATGCCTCGGAAGCTCAGGAGGCCCCTCGGACCGTCGTCGTCCACCACCAACCCGAGCTCACCTTAGAGGTAGTACTAGATCTGATCGAAGAGATCGGTCGGATCGGCGCCGAGGTCGTAGCTCTCCTCGAGGTCGTCGACGAGATCGTCCTTCGAGAAGTAGCAGTCGTTCTCGAGATCGAAGCCGTCGGGAAGAACGACGATCGGCGTACCGAAGGCGCCGTAGTCGACCTCACCGAGACTCTCGGAGTCGACGACGACGAAGAGCACGTCTTCACCTTCGCACGCCACGCCCAGCGAGTCATCACCGAGCGCCTCGTCCGTCTCGAGATCCCTCTCGAGCGTCTCCTGCGAGGAGTCTCCGCCGACCGTCTCGATCATGCGTCCTCCTCGGAGTCATTCTGGCCGTTCGCGACACGCTCGGCGAGGTCGATGAGACTCGGCAACTTCTCGGCTCCGGCATCTGCCTCGAGAGCCGCATGGACGCCCTCGCGTGCTTCGTCTCCGCCGAACCGAACGCCCATCGATCGGAGGAGCGGGTACGGCGGCTCGCCACCCGCGAGCACGTAGACGAAGTCGTTCTTGAGTACCGTCCGTCGCTCGACGCCGCCTTCCTGAACGCGCAGTGTCACGTCGTCGTCCGTGATCTCGAGGACGTTCGACTCGTAGATCACTCGGATGCGCCCGTCGTCGATGTAGTGCTGAAGCCGCTCGTCGTTGCGCTGCTTGAGGCGGAAGAAGCTCGATCCCCGATACGAGATCGTCACCTCGTTCCCCGTCTGGTTCGCGAGCCCCATCGCGGCTTCGATGGCGGAGTCTCCACCACCGACGACGAGGATGCGCTCATCGTTGACCTCCGCCGCGTCGATGAGCTGGTAGAGCACCTTCTCGGTGTCCTCACCCGAAACGCCGAGCTTGCGGGGCGTACCGCGTCGACCGAGACCGAGAAAGATGCGTCGCGCGTAGACGTAGCCGCTCGATGTCGTCGCGCGGAAATAGTCTTCTTCGCGCACGACCTCGGTCATCTTGACGCCGCTGTGAATCTCGAGCCCGTACTCGCGGACGATGTCTTCCCAGAACTCGATGAGCTCCTCCTTGAGGAACTCGGTCTGCTCGACGACACCGAAAAGTGGCAACTTCATGCGACCCGTCAGAGTCAGCTTGCGACGCGGGTACTTTCGCACCGTCCCGCCGACGTCATCTTGGTCGATCGTGACGTACTGCAGCCGCTTCTCGACGGCTTTGAGCGTCGCGGAGAAGCCCGCCGGTCCCGCGCCGATGATCAAGACGTCCGTGACGTGATCGGGGATGTTCTCCGAGCCCTCCTCACGCAGCTCCACGGCGATGCGCTCGACCGCTCGTGCCCCCTCGTCGATCGCGTTACGAATCAGCCCGATACCGCCGAGCTCGCCCGCGATGAAGATCCCGGGAACGGAAGACTCGAGATGCTCGTCACGCTCGGGAAGATCCGTTCGGCCCGAAGTATCTCCGAGACCGACCTGGATGGCTCCGACGGGACACGCGTCCTCGCAGAGCGCATGGCCGAGGCAGCGAGTGCCGTGAACGACACGCGCGACCCCTCCGATCAGTTCGAGGACGCCGGCTTCGGGACACGCGGCGATGCAGGTTCCGCAGCCGATGCAGGCTCCGGGATCGATTTGCGGAAACTGAGTGAGCGCGCGGCTGCTTCCACGCTCACTCGCCTCACGAAGCTCGGCCTCGACGCGCTCCTTCTCGACATGCTCGATGTGCTCCTGCCAGCGACTGAGAATCGCAAGCAGCACGAGAAGCCCACCAGCAACACAGAGGAGCACGAAAAGGTTCACGCTCGCCTACTCCCTCCGCACGGCACTCGTCGAGACCCTTCCAAGAGCACGTCACGGGTCCGTTCCGGGAGCCCGAGCACTCTTGTCGATACGCAAGACCGACGGACACCATGCAATCGACGTACCGGATTCAGACCCGCGCACGCACGCACGTCCCGGGCGATCGGCCGGACACGAGACCGTGGCGAAACTACCCATCGAGGAGAATACGGAGGGACACGTTCCCGAGATGCACGACCGCAATCAGCCGTGAAGCTCCGAGAACGAGTGGCTTCGAGACGATATCGAGGTCTTCCCCGACAGAAGCTCGGCAATTCCGGTGCCGAAACGAGCGACCTCGGAAAGAGCCTCTTC
>CAYZGY010000837.1:0-3884 GCA_964478085.1 uncultured Planctomycetia bacterium | reverse complement strand
GGTGACGCATTCCACAGCGAGAGATACCGCGACGCAGCTGATGGGTGATGGGAAGTTCGGGCTGGCAGTCCTCCTCTGGACGATCCTCCTCACGACCGCCCTGTCGTTCTCCGGCTCACGAGGCTCGAAGCTCGCGGCGGCCCCCGGCGACCTGCTCTTCGACTACCTGCCGTTCTCGACGATCGCTCCCCAAGACATCACGTACGACACCCGAGAAAACTGCTTCTGGGTGACGGCGTTTCTCGACGACAAGATCTACAAGTACAGCGCTGACCTCGACCGTGAGCTCGAGCAGATCCCGTCCCCGTTCGCGACGTTCGAGTTTCAGACAGGTATCGCGTACAACCCCGCGGACGACACCCTCTTTGTCACGAGCGCGGCATCGGGACGCGTCGTCGAGATCGAGAAGGACGGCACACCGACTCTACGGGAAATCACGATTCCGCTGAGCCCCGATTCGCCCTCGACGCAGTTCACGATCCGCAGCCTCGTCTTCGACGCGCTCGGCGACGGCGGTCGTGGCTCGCTCTACGCGGTCGAGTCGCAGGGAACGGCGATCTACGAGTTCTCCCTCCTCGGCGATTTCATCAAGCTCTTCACCCACCCCGAAGATCCCGACGGATTCCCCGGGGAAGGCCGGCACGCCGCGAGCGCGGGTCTCTCGATCATCCGCGGGGACGGCGAGGAGATCGGCGATGGCCGAGGCGAGCTCGAAGGCTACTACGTGACAGGAATTCGCGGCGACGAAAACCGCGTCCTTCGCCTCGACTCGGGCGGCGACTACACGGGAGTCCACCTCTCCCTCAACGCGGCCGGCGGCACGGTGAGCAGCATCCTCCCCCACTCGTTCCCGAAGCCTGCCGGAGGAACGCGAGAAGCGTGGATCTGCGTCGTCGAGTCGAACGCGCGCTTCGCCGTCATCGAGGCCGGCGATCCGCCCTTCCGCGAGATCTTCGATCTCGAGTGCAACCTCGACGGTCGCCACGTGACGCTCGGCTGGCAGAGTCGCCAGGAGTACGAGGTCGTCGAGGTCGTACGAGACTGCGAGGTTGTCGCGACGCTCGAAGGCAGCGCGACCCACTTCGAGACCGATCTCGACATCGACGGCACGTACTCGTTCGGCGTCCGCGCAGAGACCGGCGACGACGTCACGGAGCTCGCCCCTTGCACGCTGGTCGTCGGGCCCGGACAGATTCTTGCGGCCCGACTCGTCGAGGGCGATTTCCCAGCGGACCTGACGATCGACCCGGACATCCTCGCGGTGGTCGTCGACGCGCGGGAGCGCAACCTCTACTTCTTCGACGCGAACCAGCTCGACAATCCGGACGTCGAGCCTCTCGACGCCGTTCCGCTCGACGAGGAATTCGTGCCCGAAGACGAGTTCGTCACGGGAATCTCCAACGCGGAGCTCCCGGGCGACTACTTCGTCTACAACACGTCGCGCCATCTGCTCGCACGCACGAACTTCGCAGGCGAGGTCGGCGAGATCGTCGAGGTCGCCCTGCCGAACCTCAACGAGGACTTCGACCCGGAGGACCCCGAGTCGGAGCCGGACTTGGGCCTCGTCATCGGGATCGAATTCGATCCTGACGAAGACGAGGGCCGCGGCGCGTTCTGGGTCGTCGAGCTCGTCGAGGACACGATCTACCTCGTCAGCCGAACGGGCGAGGTGCTGCGCTCGATCCCCAGCCCCTTTCACGAGATCGAGCCGGCGCCCTTCGAGGACGTCTTCTCGGTTTACACGTCGGGCGTCGCTCTCGTCGCGTCGAGCTCGGACCAGCTCTGGATTACGGGGGGGGCGTTTCGCGATGGCTACCAGCGCTGGATCGGTCGGATCGACAAGACGACGGGCGAGCTCATCGAGGGCTCACTGATTCCGACGACGGCGCTGACGATCGAGACGGGCGCGGGCAACTTCACGCTCGCGAGCCTGCTCGACGGTGACGAGGAACGCCTCTTCGTGCTCCCCCTCGCGGGTGACGACGCGATCGTCGCAGAGATCGACCTTCGTCTCTCTCCCGTCCCCGGTATCACGTACCTCTCGTGCCGCCAGGAGAGCCACGAGAACAACGTGGAGCTGACCTTCACGAACAACGGGCCGTACGAGAGCATCGAGGTCTTCCGCGACTGCGAGTTCGTCGCGACGGCGCCGGGCGACGCGACGAAGCTCGTCGACGTCGGCGCGCCTGCCGGCATTCGCGACTACGCCGTCCGCGGCGTCATCGGCGAGGACGTCGGCGATTTCACCCGCTGCCAGTTGCGTGTCGGCCCGGGCGCGGTGCTTCAACGGACGATCTCCTACCCGGCACGCTCGCCTCAACAGGTCACGCGCGATCCGGTCGACGGGTCGTTCTTCGCGGTCGTCAATTGGCTCGGCGACGAGCGCAACGTCTACCACTTCGACGCGAGCTTCGAGCTCCTGGACGAGCGCGTCTCGGTCGTCGATCCGACGCGCCAGATCGCGACGCTCGCGGTTCGCGCGACGCCGACGACACGACGACTGCTCTACTACATCGACTGGCTCCAGCCCGTGCCGCTCGGTCAGGTCGACGAGCAGCAGTTCTTCCTCATTTCGGAGACGATGGACGGCGAGCTCGTCGATCGCATCGAGCTCGACCCGCCACGCCCGACGACCGGATTCATCACGTTCCCGACCGGCCTCACTTGGGACCCGGTCAGCGACACGTTCTTCTACCTCGAACGCAACAGCAAGACCTTCGTGCGCATGCGACCCGACGGTACCGAGATCGCGCGCTTCGCGCATCCCGATCCGCCCTTCCAGAACTTCGTCTTCAATCTCGGCCTGACGGTTTCGGAGACTCGCCGAAGCCTCTTCTTCACGACTTCGGACCCCGAGGACCACGGAATCACGAAGATCCGCGAGATGTCCTTCGACGGTGTCATGACCGACTTCGAGCTCCCCGTCTCGGGCCTTCGAAACAGCGTCCGCGACATCGAGCTCGTCGAGCACGGCTCCTTCGGCGCGGCACCGGGCAGCGCGGAGAGCGCTGAATTCGTCGTCGTCGGATCGGGCCGTTTCTGGGAGCTGCTGCGGCTCAAGGCGACCTTCGGCGTCCCACGACCGTTCGTACGAGGCGACGCCGACCTCAGCGGCGAAGTCAACGTCAGCGACGCCGTGCAGATTCTCGAGCACCTCTTCCGTGGCGGGGCGCGCCCCGCGGGTCCGGACGCGGCCGCCGTCGACGCCGCGGGCAAGATCGCGATCACCGACGCTGTGCGACTCCTCGGTCACCTCTTCCGCGGCGAAGCCCCGCTGCCGGCGCCGTATCCCGATCCTGGGCAGGACACGACCCCGGACGGGCTGAGCTGTCGTTAGGCGAACGATGTTCTTTCGTAAGCGACGCCACGAGAAAGAGGAGCCGACACCGCCGGACGAGCTCGGCGGACAGAAAGTGCCGCAGCACGTCGGGGACGTCTGGCAGATCCTCCAATCGATCGCCTCCGAGGAAGATCCGTCCTGGAACGAGCGAAATATCGTCTCCTACTATCACCAAGGCGCCGAAGCGCAGAAGGACATCCTGCGCTGGCTCGCGATCTACCAAAAGCGCGTCGACCCCGATCACGAATTCGCGTTCCCCGAGCATCACCCGCGTCACCGCGGTTACTGCCTCATCCCGCGACACTGGCCGACCGGCACGCGTTGGGAAGCCTTCTGCGACGAGGAGTGGACGCGTGCAAACGTCCCCCCACAACAGAACCGCGAGAGCCTCGAGCAAGCACTCGACGAGCTGATCGACGAAACCCCCTTCCTGCATCGATCACACGCGTAAATTCCGAAGAGCCTGCGGCGAGTTCCCAAAAGCCGCCAGACCTACCGAGAACTCGACCCTACCAGCCTCCAAGAACGAGCTCGAGCGTAGCGC
>CAYZGY010000836.1:3343-3886 GCA_964478085.1 uncultured Planctomycetia bacterium | reverse complement strand
CCCGACGTGCCGGGATTCGCCTCCCCCTCGAACAAGGCGCCGAAGAGCGCCCCGCTCTCGCCTTCGAAGGCGACGCCTACGACGAACAAGAGACCGAAACCGAGAGCCAATGTCGCAACAACTGCGATCGCGAATCGCCGACGAGGCTGCTGACCGGACGGGGAGTCCATGCACGACACTCCTGAAAGGGAAACCAGCATACTCTCCGGGCCGGGCTCCAATTCACCCGATTTTGAGACGTCAGGTGGGTCGGCAGCTATTCAAAAGTTTCCGGTTCAGGGCCGGATTCTCCTCCGAAACCGCAAATGATCTGGATTCCACGCAGACCCCCCTCGACCTAATATCGGCACTGCAACCACTTCGGGCGGCCACGGTCTCTTGTTCATATTCTTCCCCTACCGAACGGACGCGCCGGTCTACCACTTCCCGTGGGCGACCCTCGGCGTCATCGCGATCACGACGCTCGTGTACGTCGCCCAGGCGAACACGCAACGCTTCGACTACCTGATCAATTTCGATTCAGACGAGGGCTTCGAGCGAACC
>CAYZGY010000836.1:0-3333 GCA_964478085.1 uncultured Planctomycetia bacterium | reverse complement strand
GGAGGGCGAAGGCGAAGAACCTACGATCGACGAAGACGACGACCAGATCTTCTGGACAGGCGACGGGCTCGCCCGATACCGCAGGACCTGGATCGACGAATGCGCGCTCCAGTGGGGCGAGGGAATCAAGCCGCACCAGTGGGTCACGGCCAACTTCCTTCACGGCGGCTGGTTTCACCTGATCATCAACATGCTCTTCCTTTGGGTCTTCGGCCTCATCGTCGAGGGGAAGATCGGCTCCTGGCGCTTCGTGCTGCTCTACCTCACGATCGGGACCGCGGGAAACGGCATCGAGCAGGTGATCGCGAGTATTCTCGGCGGAGAGGCCGGAAGTATCGGCGCGTCCGGCGCGATCTTCGGCCTGATGGCCATCGCACTCGTCTGGGCTCCGATGAACGAGGTCGACACGTTCTGCTTCGTGATCTATCGAGCGGGCTCGCTCTCGCTGACCGTCCGCACGCTCGCCGGGCTGTACTTCGTGATGGAGCTCATCTTCGCCGCGCTCGATCTCTCGGGCCCGCAAGGCGTCGGCTCGGCGATCCTCCACCTGCTCGGATTCGCCATCGGATTCCCGATCGGCATTTCGTTCCTGAGAAGAGGATGGGTCGACTGCGAAGGCTGGGATCTCTTCTCGATCAAGGATGGCCGTGGGCAGTCGAAGACTCAGCCCGACCTCGAAGACGAGGTGCCCGACTACTCCGACGAGCACCGCAATTCGATGATCGCCTCGCTGCGCGAGTTTCAGGCCGAACGCGAGACACACCTCGCCTTGCAGCTCTGCGGAGACTTCGTCCGACGCTTCGGTGCTGCCGCACTCCCGGCGGACATTCTCCGCACGCAGATCCGGCTCAGCCTCGAAGCCGGCGAGCTCGCGAGCATCGGTGAGCTCCTCGAGGACGCCCACCGGAGGCAGCCGGATTCCGCCGCCTTCGCCCTGCTGCTCGCGCGCTATCGCCTCGAGAACGAGAAGAAGCCGGCGTCGGCGTTCGATCTCCTCGACGACCTCGACGACGACTCCGCGCTCTCGAGCAAACAGCTCAAGATGCGCGACGAGCTACGACGTCGTGCACGCGAAGCGATCGACGGTGGCGAGCTGGAGCTCGATCTCGACGATTAGCCGGAAGAGTCGGCTACGAATTTCCGTCTACGATGGCGGATGGCCCATTGCCCGCGGTCTTCTCGTAGTTGCCCTTCCCCTTACGCGTGTACTGCGTAAATCCGAGCCGCTCGAGGTTCGAGGGGCTCATCGGGTCGCCCTTGCTGACGAGGAAGCCCGAGATGAGGCGTTTGACGGGGCCACCGCAGTACGGGCACTCCTCGAGCGAGTCTTCGCTCATCGACTGGAAGACCTCGAACCGCTCGTGACACTCGTCACAGCCACCGGGGCGCGTGCCGCCGTCTTCCGTGGTGACTTCTTCCGTCGTTCCGTACTCGTAAATGGGCATGAGAATCAGTTTACAGGAATCTGGAGGCGGTGCCGCTATCGTTCCGAAACATCCATGTCACAACAGCCCGTTGCAAAACCGGACTCGGCGCTAAAACGGCCATGTCCTTCGATACCGGCGTTGCTGGAACTCGCCAATGCGCCACATTGCCTCCGTCCCAGCGCCTTGGTCTCGAAGGAAATGTCTCGTTTTTTCACCCGAGCCACTTTCGCAACAGGCTGTTAGGATAATCGGCTTCATCGCACCCGAAACACAGCTCGAAACAGCGCATTAGGCATGTCTGACGCGAAATCCGGCCCCGACGGGTCGTCCACTCCAGCTTTCCGGTACACGGCTGCACTCGCCCAGGAGATCGAGGCCAAGTGGCAGGACAAATGGGATGCCGAGAAGACGTTCCACGCCCCCAATCCGGGCGAGGAGGGCTTCGATCCTTCGAAGCCGAAGAAGTTCATCATGGACATGTTCCCGTATCCCTCGGGGAAGGGACTCCATGTCGGACATCCGCTCGGGTACATCGCGACGGACATCTACGCGCGCTTCCTCCGTATGCAGGGCTGCAACGTCGTCCACCCGATGGGCTTCGACTCCTTCGGGCTGCCGGCCGAGCAGTACGCGATCCAGACCGGCCAGCATCCGCGCATCACGACCGAGAACAACATCGCGACGATGCGTCAGCAGATGCGTCGTCTCGGCCTCGGCCATGATCCGGATCGATTCGTCGCGACGACCGACGTCGAGTTCTACAAGTGGACGCAGTGGATCTTCCTGAAGATCTTCGGCGCCTGGTACGACGAGGCAGCCGACCGCGCACGCCCCATCGAGGAGCTCGTCGCCGAGTTCGAGGCTGGCTCACGTCCCGTCGGCGATGAGAGCACGAACCCGGAAGGCAAGGCTTGGGGCGATCTCTCGGAGGCGGAGCAGAGCTCCATCGTCGACTCCTATCGACTCGCCTTTGTCGACGAGATCCCCGTCAACTGGTGCCCGGGCCTCGGCACGGTCCTCGCGAACGAGGAGGTCACCGCGAACGGCAAGAGCGAACGCGGCAACTTCCCCGTCTTCAAGCGTCCGCTGCGCCAGTGGATCATGCGCATCACGGCATACTGCGAACGACTGATCGACGATCTCGAGCCGATCGACTGGCCCGAGCCGATCAAGCTGATGCAACGCAACTGGATCGGTCGATCCGAAGGCGCCGAAGTGGACTTCCGCGTGGTCGATCCGAGCGGGCAGCTCTCGGACGAAGACTCGCTCATCCGAGTCTTCACGACGCGTCCTGACACGCTCTACGGCGCGACCTACATGACGCTCTCGCCCGAGCACCCGCTCGTCGAGAAGCTCACCGCTGACACATGGCCCGACGGCTCCCCCGAAGCATGGCGCGGCCAGTTCCCAGGACGACCCGACGGTGACGTCTCCCCGAAGGAGATGGTCGCGGCGTATCAGAGCTTCGCCGAGTCGCGCTCGGACATCGAGCGACAGGTCGAGGCGAAGGAGAAGACCGGCGTCTTCATCGGCGCGTTCGCGACGAATCCCGTCAACGGCGAGCAAGTCCCGATCTTTATCGCCGACTACGTGCTCATGGGTTACGGAACGGGCGCCATCATGGCCGTCCCGGCGCACGACACGCGCGATTGGGAGTTCGCCAAGCAGTTCGAGCTGCCGATCATCGAGGTCGTCAGGAATCCTCATAACAAGAAGGCCAAGCCCGTCGACGAGGAGGTCTTCGTCGGCGTCGGCGTTGCCGTCAATTCGGGCGTCATCGAAGGCCTGCCGACTCCCGAGGCCAAGGAGAAAATCACTGCTTGGCTCGAAGGCGAAGGGCTCGGCAAGGGTACGGTCAACTACAAGCTGCGCGACTGGCTCTTCAGCCGTCAGCGCTACTGGGGCG
>CAYZGY010000835.1:0-3887 GCA_964478085.1 uncultured Planctomycetia bacterium | reverse complement strand
CCGCGCGTCGGACGGCGACAGCGAGGTGCGCGACCTGATGACGGGGGACGACACTCAGGCGCAGCGAAACAGGCAAGGTGGCGACGACAACGCGCGTTCGAAATCGGTGCACGGCTCGCCGCGTATCGAGAGTGAGCCGCGTCACCCGATCAACCTCAACACCGCGCCGAAGGAGGTGCTCGTCGCGTGTCTCACGGGCATCGCGGGTCGCCGCGCCTTCCCGTACGCGAAGTTGGGCGCCAACGGTGGTGTGATTCTTCCCGTCGACCAGAACGCGCAGATTCTCGGCGAGCGCATCCTCGCGGAGGAAGAGGTGCGTGACGTGACCCCGCGAGCGGTCTGGTGCTACTTGCCCCGGCTCGAGAAGAACCACGCCGACCAGATCGCCGAGCGTATCGTCAACGATCGCAAGACGGCGAAGTTCATGCGCACGTGGCGTACGAACGAGCGCGGGCAGCCCGGATTCGAGGACTTCATCGACGGCCTCTCCGAGAGCTTCTTCCCCACGTTCCAGCAGGCGATCTTCCTCGATCCGGATGCGCCGACGCGTCGCCGTCAGCTACAGAACGAGATTCTCAGCGCGGGCTCGAGGATCAATCTCCTCTGGCGTCGCGGCACGGCGCAGGGGACCGAGCGCGCCGCCCTCCTCGATCTCGGCCTGCCCGTGCACCAGGCGAACGCTTGGTACTACGAGGCGGCCAAGTCGATGATCAAGGCCAACTTCAATCCCAACACGCGCCTCGGCCGCTACAACCCGAACGTTCCGGCCTACGTTCCCGTCGACAAGTCGGACCTCGTCTGGGCCGAGGAGGTCGGCGGCGGCGGGCAGCCGCGTCTCAAGAAGGGACACACGACCGAGTTCTGCTTCGATTCGCTGGGCATCTTCGAGGTCACCACGGTCGGCGAGATGCTCGATCTCTCGAAGTACCGCGGCAAGGTCGGGCGCTCGCGCACGACGTCGAAGAAGAGGGGGAGCCGTCGCTCGAGCGCGTACAAGGGGCCGCAGGCTCCCGACGCGGCCGCGGATGACTTCCCCTTCCGTCGCAAGGTGCGCACGATCGTCAAGGTTTTCGACGTTCTTCGTCACACGAGCCAGCAGCACTTCGAAAGGACGTTCAACGTCGGAGCGCGCTCGAGCAAGAACGACCGCAAGTTCATCCAGACTTGGCCCGAGCCGATGAACGCTCTGACGGAGCTTTACACGGAAGGCTCGCCGCGTGATGGTCGCGTCGAGCTCGCCGGACTCCTCGACGCGCAGCGGCAGCAGGTCAACTTCAACAGTCGTCAGCAGCTCTTCGGTCGCGATCCGGCCGTCGTTGCCGAGCACTCGTTCTCCGAGCGCGACTCTCAGAACATCTCTCGATTGCGCCGTGCCTTGCAGTCGGGTGGCTCGAACCTCTTCGCCGGTGACGAGGTCAGCGATTCGCTCAAGGGCGTCTACGACTTCAACTACGTCTTCCAGCGCAAGACGAACCGCCAGTTCTACCGCCGCGCGCAGCTCCAGAAGATGGGTGTCTGGCGCGATACGGCAAGTCAGTTCGCCGATCCGCTCGTGGCGCGTGAGTCGCTCGAGACCGACCTCCTGCCCGACGGATTCCACACGAGCATGTTCCGCCAGGCGCACCTGAACAACCGCCTCCTCGTCCTTCCGGCGCATTCGCGTATCGGCGAGGCGGGGCTCGGTGGCAACCCGCGCTACGGCGCGGCGGGCTTCGGTGCGCGCAACCAGAACCTCGTCGGGAACGTGCCGTACTACAACGGTGGTATCGCGTTCTGGGTCAAGTTCGAGTTCAACGGTGACGATCCGGTCTTCTCGGGTCTCATCGGTTGCACGCAGGTCATCAAGGAAGTCACGACGGCGCAAGATTACAGGAGCGCCGAAGGAACGCAGTTCTTCATCTTCAAGAACACGACCGGGCAGTTGCGCATCGTCCGCATGTACTACCACCAGGCCTTCCCCGAAGGTGGGGTGGGCGGTGGTGGTACCGGTGGCGAGGGCATCCAGCTCTTCCCCGATCCGGGCGTCTCGGATGACGATGCGGCCGCGGGTGGTGACAACCCGATTCTCGAGGAGCTCGATCAGCGCAAGATCATCTCGCGATCGGACATCGTCGTCGATGTGCGCCCCGTTGCCGCGCACGAGTGGCACCACCTCGCGCTCGACTGGCACGCCCAGAACCAGGCCGATCCGATTCGCCTCTACCTCGATTTCGTCGAGGTCCAGCAGGGTGGCCAGCCACGACGCGCGCAGCAGCACGTCGACGGAACGGCCAACTCCTGGGTTCGTCTCAACCAGCGACAGCCGATCGACGGTCTTCAGGTCAACGGCCTCGTCCGTCCTCAGGGCGTCAGCGACGCCGGCGTCTTCAAGTGGTACACGACCACGGAGCGCCTGCCGAACACCGGCTTCAAGACCTCGACGCCGACCGTCAAGCGCATCATCGGTAACGCGACGATCGACGAGCTGATCCTCTACCAGGGCACCTTCCCGCAGGTGAAGCGCCACTACGGCACGGCCGGTGGGGCGGGCTACTTCACCAACCGCACGGGTGAGTACGCGAACCTCTTCGAGATCCCGCTGCCGCAGGAGGTCGACCACATCGTCCTGCGTTCGTTCGACTGGACCTCGTACTATCCGACGACGTTCACCGATTCACTTCCGAATAGTCCGGCGCGCAAGCTCGTCAATGAACCTATCCGGTGCCAGCTTTGGTACCCGACGCCGACGGCCCTGCCGCCGGAGTTCGACGAGCCGTGGCGCGACACGCGCGTGACGAACGACGTCGCGGGACGTCGTGTCTACCGTCAGCAGACGGGAATGCGTGGACGCAACGCCGAATTCGTGTACAAGTTCTCGATGAAGGGCGCGAAGGCGACGACCGGCAACGCCGCGGGCGGTGTCGTTCAGACGCCGGTGATCGACGACGTGACCCTGACGTACTACCTCCCGAGTCCCCGAATCCTTCTCCAAGAGGATGCAGACTGATGTCGATTCGCGAAGTCTTCCGTAGAAACGCGGCTTCCAGTTTTGTCTCGGCCAGCTTTCTGGTCGCCCTCGTCGTTGCCGTCGGATGGTCGAGTGGCGTGCTCTCGCCCGGTTCCGGCTCGCTCGTCGCTCAAGATGACGAGGTCTTGATCCAGGATTTCCCGCGCTTCCTCACGCTCGTCGACAACAAGTATCTCCCGGCATCTCCCGGCAAGAAGCAGGCGATCCGTCTCAAGTTCAACCTGACGACGGCCGTTCCGAAGGGCGCGAAGATCAAGTTCGAGCTCATCCATCAGGGACTTCCGATCGATCAGCTCTCGAGCGTCTTCGAGCTCAAGGCGACGAAGCGCGTCGGCAGCTGGCACGAGTGGGAGCTCAAGAAGAAGCTCGGTCCCGACGACTACATCCTCCAGGTGAACCTTGACGCGGACGCCCAGGAGAAGGCCGTGCGGGACAGGATGTACCGCAACAAGAAGGCCTTTCCGAAGGTCCACAATCCGTTCATGTACCAGTTCTTCGAAGAGGGCAAGGCGATCGAGATCGGCACGCCGGAGGAGCGCAAGGCTCAAGACGAGTTGGCTTGCTCGCTCTACGAAGAGGGCATCGACGATCTCCTCAACAACTACAAAGAGTTCGCCGACGAGCTCAAGTCCGCGCGTGAGAAGAAGAAGTTCCACAAGGGCGAGGAGCCGGACCAGGCGTCGTATGCGAAGTTCATCCGCTCGTGGCGCATCAAGCAGGGCGGTGCCCAGCGAAAGATCCTCCAGGAGTTCCCCGAGAAGTACTCGACGATCCTCGCGAGATCCCGCACGGCTCATGCAAATCTCATCGAGCTCTCGAAGATGGTCTCGAAACGCGCCTACACCCTCCAGAAGGAGGTCGAGGCCGAGCTCGGGTTCAA
>CAYZGY010000834.1:0-3889 GCA_964478085.1 uncultured Planctomycetia bacterium | reverse complement strand
CAGCGAGCATCCAAAGCGCGATCCCACACGAGGCGTCGCGCCGTGTATCGATGAGCTCCCGAATCCGGCTCAAGTGATTCTCACGTACTTCGGCCCTGACTTGGTGGAGGCCCCCGAAAACGATCGCGACCAGCTCGGACCGCTGCCGCTCGCTCAGTCCTTCCCATGAGAGAAGATCGGCGAGATGGTTTCGAGCCTCCTCGCCGCCCGTATAGAGCACGGGAATGAGTCGCTCGCGCCCCTCGTTCTTCGGTCGACGAATCAAGTCACGAGCAAGGGCTGCCAATCGGGACTCGAATCGATCGGAGAGCACCTCGGCCCAGCCGACCCTCGAGTTGCGTACGTGCCCGACCGCGGAACAGAAACAATTGCTCCAACCCTGCTCACAACACTGATCGAATGCTTCGAGGACGAGTTCGGGTCTCGCATCGATCGTCGCAACCAAGGCTCGAGTGAGGGAGTCGGAGTTCCCGTAGCCTTCGGTCTCGTGCAACTCTTGCGTCAACCGCACCATCGTCTCGACGAGGAACTCTCGACGCCCACGGGTCAGCTCGGTCGCCGCGCTGTGCTGCTCCTCGAACGAACCCGATACGAACAGCTCCTCGAGACTTCGCCAGCGAGCGGCGCGCGCTGCGGCGATCCAGATCCACGCCGCGACCGTTCCGACGACCAGAACGGCCAGCAGAATCATCGCACGGCGGCCATTCGTCACTCTGCGAGAAGGATTACCCATGGAGGAGTCGGTGCCTTGAGAGCCCCCATCGACCTCGATACGATGACGGCCAGACTCGAGTCCTCCACCGTCTGACGAGAACCTACCATGAAACGCCCCCTCTGCTCGCGACCATTCGCGACTCTCGCGATTGTCTTCACCGTATTCACAGCGTTCACGACGCCCGCTGACGCCGCGCCGAAGAAAACCAAGATTCTCCTCATCGGCAAGAACCCCGACCATCCCTGGGCGACGCACATGTACCTCCACACGTGCGAGATGCTCGCGAAGTGCCTGCGCTTGACGAAGGGCGTCGAGGCCGTCGTCTCGAACGGTTGGCCGGAGGACAAGTCGAAGCTCGAAGGCGTCAAGACGATCGTCCTTTACACGACGCCGGGCGCGGAGTACCTACTCGGCGGCAAGCACGCCGAAGAGGTCGACCGCTTGATGAAGAGCGGTGTCGGAATCGTGACAATCCACTGGGCCTCGTCGGTGTTTCAGGGCAACCTGAAGAAGCTCGGGCCGAAGTGGATGGGATACCTCGGCGGCACGTGGATCTCGAACGTCGGGCTCAGCACGGGCAAGTCGCCGCTCGTGCAGCTGATCCCCGATCACCCCGTCTGCCGAGGCTGGTCGGAGTACGAGCTCCACGACGAGTACTACCTCGACCCGACCATCAAGACGGCGAAGTCGCTGCTCGAGGTGAAGACGGCAGGCAAGAAGGTCATCGTCGCCTGGGTGCACGAACGCCAAGACGGCGGACGCGCCTTTGCGACGACGCTCGGGCACTTCTACCGCAACTTTCAGATCGAGGCCTTCCGGCGGATGATCGTCAACGGCATCCTCTGGACGGCGCACGTCGACATCCCCTTCGGCGGCCCGGCCGGTTCCCACAGCCAACCCGATCGGGCTCTGCCGCCGAAACAGCCGAAGCCGCCGAAACAGCCGAAGCCGCCGAAGTAGACTCCGCCTGAAAAGACGAAGTGACGCGGAGGCGACGGGCCGAACACGCTGCGCGAGGCGCGAGCTGTCAGGCCGTGACCACCCCCCGAGCCTCCGCGTTCACTCCGGTCGTCGTCTCGATCCCCCAGATGTCCTTGGCGTACTCGTGGATCGTGCGATCGCTCGAGAACTTGCCGACGCGAGCGACGTTGAGAATCGCCTTTCGCGTCCACGCGTCCTGGCTCTGGAAGATGCGTGAGGCAGCTTCCTGAGCCTCGCCGTACGAGGTCGAGTCCGCGAGGAGGAAGTACGGGTCGCCGCCGTGGAGCAGCGCGTCGAAGACCCAGCGGAACGCTCCGGGCCGGCCCGCACAGAACATGTCCGAGTTGATCGCGTCGAGGACGCGGCGCTCGCTCGAAAGATCGTCGATGGCGACCGTCTCGAGCTGAGCGACCGCGAACTTGCCGTTGCGGATCTTGAAGACCTTCTGCCACATGTTTCGGCGGGAGAGCTTCGCGGCCACCGCACGCGAGCTCGGTCTGTCGACACCGACGGTCGTCGCCTCCTCGAGCAGGCGCTCCAGCGAGAGGGGCTGTCCAACGGCTGCGCGTCGCGGTGGAGAAGGACAACAGCGCGCTGACGATCTCGAGCGTTCGCAGCGGCCTCGGAGTCGGCATCGTCGGCGGTAACTCCGACAGTCCCTTGCTGAAGCAGCTCGCGTCGACCTCGCTACGACGAGAGCTCGGCCGCGCTCAGATCGTCCACGTCCTGCGTGCCGAGCGGATCGTCTCGGCGCCGGTCGCAGAGCTCGTCCGCATCCTCGGCAAGACGCATGGCGCGGGCCGTTGAGACCCGAGCGGAGGATCACTTCCCTATCGCGTAAAGGAACCGATCCGAGCGTAGCAGCAATCGATCGCCGATCACGGCTGGGCTCGCGTTGAACTGCGACTCGTCCGACGCGATCACGTTGCGAGCAACGACGCGGAACTTCGGCTTCGCGTCGAGCACGAATGTGCCACCGCGACGTGAGACGCAGAAGAGCTTTCCGTCGCCGGCGACGACCGACGCGTAGACGAGACCCGCCTCCTCGATGCGCTCGCGGTAGACCTCCTCGCCCGTCTTCGCGTCGACACATTTCGCGATCCCGCGATCGTCGACCCAATAGACGTGCCCTCCCACGACGACCCGGGACGGCACGGAAGACCCGCTCTCGCCGCGCCACACGACATGAGACTTCGTAATGTCACGCTTGCCCCCTGCTCGAAGCGCGATCGAGCCACCGCGCCGTCCCGCAATCGCGTAGATCACGCCGTCGTGCACGACGGGACTGGGCGAGACCGACCGCGCGGAGAACGTCTCGGCGTGCCAACGAAGCTTCCCTGTCGCTGGGTTGAGTCCCCACATCTCGTCTGGAACGTTGCAGACGAGATCTTTCCCCGATGCTCCCGGCGCGAAAACGGGTGTGCTCCACCACGCCCCGTAACCCTCGGCTTCCGCACGCCAAACTTCGTCTCCGGTCGCGCGATCGAACGCGACGACCGCCTCACACTCGACCGCTGCAGGAACGATGACGAGCTTCTCGAAGACAACCAGACACGCGGCCGTGCCGAAATCGTGAGAGCGCGGATTCTTCGCGACCGTGGCCTTCCAAAGGGGCTTCCCCTCGAGGTCGAACGCGAAGACTCCGCTCCGGCCGAAGAACGCATAGACGGCCTTCCCATCCGTGACGGGCGTACTGGAGGCGTAACCGTGATTCGGCAGCCCGATTCCCTTGTAGAGGGTCACTCCGTTCTTCGGAGTCAGCTGCCGATCCCAGAGGATCTTCCCCGCTCGTGCGTCGACGCAGACGACGTGCTGCCGAAGATCCTTCAGCTCGCCCACCTCGCTTCGGTCCGTGCCGTAGCCCGAGTACGCCGTGACGAAGGTGCGCTGCCCCGCGACGATGGGGCTGGATGTCCCGGAGCCCGGGAGCCGGACCTTCCAGGCGATGCCGCTCGAGTCGCTCCAACGCTCGGGCAGATTCTTCGCGTCCGTCACGCCGAGGCCGTTCGGACCACGGAAGCGATTCCAATCCTCTGACGCGGCGCGACTCGTGAGCCCGAGAGCCAGAACGAACGTGATCAAGACCCGATGCATGGGGTGCGACCCTGAGACTCGACCCTCAGTGCTCGCGTTCAGAAATGCTTGTGCAAATCGTGCGAGTGGATTCGCCCGCTCGCGCGGCGCCCGAAGGAG
>CAYZGY010000833.1:0-3894 GCA_964478085.1 uncultured Planctomycetia bacterium | reverse complement strand
GCGTCCTTGTTCTTGCGGATCATCGTGTCGCTCTTCTGGAAGCAGTCGTTCACGACCCGCTTCACCTCGTCGTCGATCTTCTGCGCCATCGATTCGCCGTGAACTCGCGTCCGCGTGCGGTCCTGGCCGAGGAATACCGGCTCCTCGACGTCGGCGTAGTTGATCGGTCCGATCGTATCCGACATGCCCCACTCACACACCATGCGACGAGCGAGATCCGTCGCTCGCTGAATGTCGTTCTGGGCGCCGGCCGTGATGTCATCGCAGAAGTACTTCTCAGCGATGCGACCTGCGTAGAGCAGCATCAAGTTGCCGAGAACCTGCTTCTTGCTCATGTGGTAGCGGTCCTTCTCGGGCAGCTGCATCGTCGCGCCGAGCGCCATGCCGCGCGGGATGATCGTCACCTTGTGGACCGGCTCGAGATCGGGGAGGAGATGTGCGACGAGGGCATGTCCGGCCTCGTGGTAAGCCGTGATGCGGCGGTCCTCCTCGTCGAGTGGAGACGACTTGCGCTGGCGGCCGAAGCGAACCTTGTCGCGCGCCTCCTCGAGATCCTCCTCACTCACCTTCTCGCGATCGCGCAGCGCCGCGATGATCGCCGCCTCGTTGACGAGAGCCGCGAGCTCGGCTCCGCTGAAGCCCGGCGTCGCGCGCGCGATGCTCGAAAGGTCGACGTCGTCCTGCAGCTGGATGCCTTTCGCGTGGACACCGAGGATCTTCTTTCGCCCCGCGAGGTCGGGAAGCTCGATCGTGATCTCGCGATCGAATCTCCCGGGCCGTAAGAGGGCCGGGTCGAGGACGTCGGGGCGATTCGTCGCGGCGATCATGATGACGCCGTCGTCCGAATCGAAGCCGTCCATCTCGACGAGGATCGCGTTGAGGGTCTGCTCGCGCTCGTCGTTGCCTCCGCCCATGCCGGTTCCACGGCGACGACCGACCGCGTCGACCTCGTCGAGGAACACGATGCATGGAGTGGAATCGCGTGCCTGCTTGAAGAGGTCGCGGACGCGTGACGCTCCGACGCCGACGAACATCTCGACGAAGTCCGAGCCGCAGATGCTCAGGAACGGTACGCCGGCTTCTCCGGCGATCGCCTTCGCGAGGAGCGTCTTCCCGGTTCCGGGAGAGCCGACGAGCATGATCCCGCGAGGGATGCGCGCACCTATCTTGTGGAACTTTCCGGGATTGCGCAGGAACTCGATGACCTCGGTCACCTCTTCCTTCGCCTCCTCGATGCCGGCGACGTCGGTGAAGCGTACGGCTTGCGACCCCTGCGTCGCGAGACGCGCGCGGCTACGACCGAAGGTCAGGATGTTGCCTCCCGCTCCGGCGCGCATCGGGCGAATGAAGAGCAGGTAGATCAAGAAACCGATCGCGAGGATCCAGAAGAACGGCTCGAGCAGTCGCCAGACGCCGTGTTCCTGCACCTTCCAGTCGATCGGCACACCACCGAACTTCGCGTTGTACGCCTCGATCGCCTCGGTGCGGAAGCGATTGATCTGATCGTCGTTCTCGAACTTGACGACGACGCTCTTGATCTCGGGGTGAGCGTCGGGGAGAAGTTCCGCGCGAAGGAGCTTTCGCTCGCGCAGGAGGACCATCGACTCCGTGTCGATCTTGCCCTCGAGGAGAAGGTCCCGCGCGTTGTAGAAGTTGCGCTCGATCGACCCGTCGTCGAGCTCGCCCTGGAAGATCGCAGCCATCGCGATGAGGAGGGCGAGAAAGACCGCCACGAAGAGGAAGCCTTTCGGCCGACCGCTCGGCTTCGTCTCGGGTCCTCCCGTTCCCGGTCGTCCCGTAACCGGCCGCGGGTCCTTCTTCGGGTCGGGCCCCGAGTCACCGCCGGTCCGGGTCTCGTCGTCCCCCCGTCCGTGTTCCTCGTGCGACATGTCTCGCGGTCGAATCTCTCAAAAGGTCTGTATCTGGTCGAGGATCTTCCTCGCCAGGCCCTCGATCGCTCGACGACGAGCGGATGCGAGAGTCCCTCCTTGAGTTATCGACAAGGGCTCCGTTTCGCTGACAATCTCTTCGCGCAGCTTTCGGCTCCGGTAATCCTCGATGCGCAGATGGACGACGATGCTGACCATCGACTCGATCTTTCGGTCGAGGTCGTCGTCCGCCAGTACACGCTCGCGGAAGTCGCGGATGGTCCCGTAAACCGTGACATCGGAGGAGCCGTCACGGGCGAGCGTCCACGTCGTGCGTGACTGCACGGCCTTGCGCAGGGCCGAGGTGAGCTCGAACTCGAGATCTCGCCGCAGCGGAATTGTCTGATTGTCGAAGGTCGGGATCGCGATCGCGCCCGTCTTCGAGTTCGGCGAGCTGCCCAGGCGCGCGCCGAGCGTGTAGCCGCAGCCGCTGAGAAGTGCCACAGAGGTCGCTCCGAGGAGAAACGACAGGAGGCCTCTGCGGAGCACCACGAGAATCGTCCTACGAGCCGACATTTCGGGAACCCTCCCGCTTACCAGTCGCCGCGCGACTTGTCGAGCTCGGCACGAATCTCGCGAGCCTCACGCGCCGCACGCGAGTTCGGGTAGCGGTCGAGGACGCGCCGCAGGTAGATCTCGCAAGCTCGTGGTTGGCTGTCGCGCAGGTAGAACTTCGCGATGCGGAGGTTCTTCTCTCCCTCGAGCTCGTTGATCTCGCGCACCTTCGCACGCGACGACTCCCAGTGATCGCCTCGCGGGTGATGCTGCAGGTAGAGGCGGAAGCGACGCAGGGCTTCGCGCATCTTGCTCTGGTCGTAGTCGACGCCGCGCACCTGATCGTACTCGGCGAGCGCCGCGGTGTATTCCGCGTAGTCGTTCCACTCGTCGGCGTCCATCGCCACGACGCGATCGTAGAGCGGGACGGCCTCGGGAAACTGGCGCTCCTCGAAGTAGAAGTCCGCGATAGCGATGAGACCGTCGTCCGCGAACGACAGGTGCGGGTTCTCGGTGATCAGTCCGTCGACAGGATCGGCGAGGATGTCGATGCCGTGCTCCGGACTCGTGTACGAGAACCCGAAGAGCGAGAGAGTCTTGCGCATCTTGAGGTACGTCATGCCGATGTCGAAGACGCGCTGACGCGCCGTGTCGACGAGCTGCGGCGAGGGAAAGTCGCGGCGGTAGACAGGACGAAAGTACTCGAGCGCCTGCTCGTAATGACCGAGCCGGTAGTAACAGTCGGCGATGTAGTAGTTGAGATCCTTGATGCGCACCGCGCCGCCACGCTCCTCGAGGACCATGAAACCGTCGAGAGCGTCAGCGTAGTAGCCCGCATCGAAGGCCTTGCGCGCCTCGACGCGCACCTGCTCGGTGCTGCCCCAGTTGCCCCCGACCGATCGCACCCATCCGCGCTCCGCGGTCCAGTGAAAGCGCCCCGCCCCGTCGACCTCGACGAAGCGCGGCTCGATCTCCTGCTCCGGAATCTCGGAGACGGCGCAACCCGAGAGCACGGCCGCCCCCACTCCGAGCAGCCCTTTTCTGAGCAGTACTGCGCCGAGCAGCACCGTGCTGAGCCTGAGGGCCGGGGATGGGGTCTGGATCGCTCGTCGAGTCACGTGGTCCTCTCCTTCACTTCTGATCCGGCTCGACAGACGGTGTCAGAGCCAGGCGCGCTGGTATCTTATCATTCTCAGCGGCCGTTCCAACAACGCAGAGCAGCTTCGCGCCGCGCACATGTGGAGTTGGCGGAGCTCGCGCGCCGAAAGGGCTTGTGGCGCGGGAAGGACGGGACTCGCGGTCAGCTCTCGAAGAGCACCGACCGCCTTACCGGAAAGTGCCGCGATACGATCCGTCGCTGGAGGACGGGCTCGGTGGCAACCCCGACAGACGAGCCCGCCGCAGATCGCGCTGAAGTACGCGGCTTTGGCGCCTCCTGGCCACGTCTTGCCGCAGACCGCGCAACCATCGA
>CAYZGY010000832.1:2107-3902 GCA_964478085.1 uncultured Planctomycetia bacterium | reverse complement strand
ATCCGGTTCATGCGCATCGGCGAGCGCGTCCAGCGCATGAAAACTCAGTAGGTGGCGCGACCGCCGCTGATGTCGTAGCAGAAGCCGGTCGAGAAGCTCAATCGCTCCGAGGACAGGAAGGTCACGAGCTCGGCGACCTCCTCGGGCTGCCCGACGCGCCCCATCGGAATCTTCGAGATCATGTAGGCCTTCACCTCGTCGGAGACCTGCTCGAGAATCTCGGTCTCGATCACCGCGGGCGCCACGGCGTTGACGAGGATGCCGTTCGTCGCGACCTCCTTGGCGTACGCCTTCGTGAACCCGATCACGGCGGCCTTCGTCATCGAGTACGGGACGAGGCCCGGATTCCCCTCCTTGCCCGCGATCGAGGCGATATTGACGACACGTCCGTATTCCGCCTCGACGAAGTGCGGGTGCGCCGCGGCGCAGAGGAACCACGGCCCCTTGACGTTGATCGCCCAGATCCGGTCGAGGCTCTCCTCGGAGTGCGACTCGAGCGGCCCCGGCTCCCCCGCGATGCCGGCGTTGTTGACGAGGATGTCGAGACGCCCGTAACAAGCGACGGTCTGCTCGACGAGCGCCTGGACCTGGGATTGGCTCGTCAGGTCGACGGGGAGGTACGCCGCGCGCTCCCCGCTCGGGTCGAGCTCCGCCGCGGTCGCTTGCCCGCGAGCGTCGTCGATGTCGGCGATGATCACTCCGGCTGCGTTCGCCGCGAGCATCCGCTCGGCACAGGCCCGTCCGATTCCGCGAGCGGCGCCCGTGACGATGGCGACACGATCTTTGAGAGGCATCTCGAGGTCTCCGAAAAACCCGGTGGAACTTTGTTCGAGTGACGGAGAGTATCGGGCATCGTGCTTCTGAACCGAAAGCGGAATCCCGGAACCCTACGACGCTCGAGAACGTGAGCGACAACGCTCGAGAGAATCGCTACGACCGCCAAGAGCGCCTCCGCGTCATCGGTGCGGACGGGCAGGCGCGCCTGCGCGCGTCTCGTGTGCTCATCGTCGGCTGCGGCGCGCTCGGCACGCCCTCGGCCGAGTACCTCGCTCGGGCGGGAATCGGCTCGCTGCGCCTGGTGGACCGCGACATCGTCGAGTGGAGCAACCTCCAACGACAGATCGGCTTTCGCGAGGCCGACGCGATCGAGGGACGACCCAAGGCGCTCGCTCTCGCGGAGCACCTACGCGCCGTGAACAGCGAGATCGAGATCGACGCGCACCCGACCGAGCTTCGTCACGAGAACGCCCGCGACCTCGTGCGGGACGTCGATCTGATCCTCGATGCGACCGATAATCTCCCCACCCGCTTTCTCGTCAACGACCTGAGCCTCGCGCTCTCGATCCCGTGGGTCTACGGCGGCGCGATCGAGCTCGGCGGGCACGTCCTCGCGATCTCGGGGAAGGCCCCGCCCTGCCTGCGCTGCTACCTGCCCGACCTTCCGCCTGCCGGAACCCTCGCGACGTGCGACACGGCCGGAGTCCTCGGTTCCGCGGCGAGCTCGGTCGCCTCGCTCCAGACGGCGCTCGCGATACGGATCCTCGCGACAGCCCCCGAACCTTCCGGAGCGCCGTTCGGGCAGCTCTACCAGCTCGACGTCTGGAACGCCTCCTGGCGCTCGACGCGCGTCCCTCCGGACGACGTGTGCCCGACCTGCGCCGAGAAGCGCTTCGAGTTCCTCGATGGGATCCGTGGAGACGACCAAACCGAGCTCTGCGGCCGTGGCGCCATCCAGGTCCGACCGTCGACTCCGCCCGGCGCGCCCGTCGACCTCGAGCCCTTCGCCCACAACCAC
>CAYZGY010000832.1:0-2097 GCA_964478085.1 uncultured Planctomycetia bacterium | reverse complement strand
GGGTTATCTCGTGCGCCGACGACACTACCTCCGGCTGCGATCCGAGGAGTTCTCGATGACGCTGTTCACCGATTTACGGGCCATCTTCGATGGCTTGACGGATTCCGGACGCGCCCGTAGTCTGTACTCCCGTCTCGTCGGAGAGTGATTCGCAGGCGCGCAAGCGACCCAGATCCCCCCGCGAGCCTCGAATTTCCGATCTTTGATCTCCCCCCCGCCTGACCAGGACGCGCCTCCGCGATGAAGTCACTCTCGAGACTGATCTCCCCCGACCGCATTATCCAGATCGACGACACCACCAAGAACGACTGCTTGAAGACGCTCGTTCGCTCTCTCGCCAAGAGTGGCGGTCTCGAGGACGAGGACACGATCTACCAGGCGATCCTCGAGCGCGAGAAGCTGCTCTCGACGGGCTTCGGGCTCGGCCTCGCAATCCCGCACGCCAAGCTTCAGGTCGTCAAGGAGTTCATCGTCGGCCTCGCCGTCCACCGCGCCGGCGTCGACTTCGACTCGCTCGACGAGGAGCCGGTCCACATCCTCGTGATGATCCTCGGTCCGGATCGTCGCCAGGACGAGTACCTGAAGGTGCTCTCGCGTGTCACGGCGTTCCTCAAGGACAACCGCGACAAGCTGCTCGGGCTCGAGAATCCTGACGAGATCTACGAGCTCACACTGGATTATTAGGGGGTTTTCGGGAAGCCCCCCTCTCGATCGCGCGAAGCGCGGTCGATCCAGCCGAACCAGCATCGCGGGCCATTCCCTGAGGACCCGCTGAGCGCGAGCTTCGACGAGAAATCCCGCGAATTCTCCTTCCGTCGCTCATCCTTTTTTTCATCGAGAGTCGCGCTCTCGACGCAAAACGGAGAATAGCAACCACTTAGAGCCGCCGGAAGGCTGATCCTTCGAGCGGCCGGAGAGAGATTTCGATGACGGTCGACGTCAAGCAGATCGGGGATCGGGTCGAGAAGGAAGCCGAGGTGCTCCAGCGCCTCACCGCGCAGATTCGCCAGCGGCTCGTCGGACAGGACGAGCTCGTCAAGGCGCTCGTCACGGGCATTCTCGCGAACGGGCACGTCCTCCTCGAGGGCGTCCCGGGCCTCGCCAAGACCCTCGCGGTCAGCTCGCTCGCGAGCGCGATCAAGGCGGACTTTCAACGCATCCAGTTCACGCCCGACCTCCTGCCCGCCGACCTCCTCGGAACGCTGATCTACAATCCGGCCGAGGGCAACTTCACGACGCGCAAGGGTCCGATCTTCTCGAACATCATCCTCGCCGACGAGATCAACCGCGCGCCGGCAAAGGTTCAGAGCGCGCTCCTCGAGGCGATGCAGGAGCGCCAGGTGACGCTCGGCGACGAGACGTTTCTCCTCCCCGATCTCTTCCTCGTCCTCGCGACTCAGAACCCGATCGAGCAGGAAGGTACGTATCCGCTGCCGGAAGCGCAGGTCGATCGCTTCCTCTTCAAGGTCCGCATCACGTACCCGACGCGCGACGAGGAGCGACAGATCCTCGACCGCATGGCGACCGCGAGCCGTGAGCTCGACCCGATCGACGCCGTGATCACGCCCGACGAGATCGTCCGCCTGCGAGCGCTCGTCGACGAGATCTACATGGACGACAAGATCAAGGACTACATCGTCACGATCATTCACGCGACGCGCGAGCCGAAGACCTACAAGCTCGACCTCGAGAACCTCATCGACTACGGCGCCTCCCCGCGCGCGACGCTCGCGCTGACCGTCGCATCGAAGGCGAACGCCTGTGTCGAAGGCAGGCCTTACGTGACGCCGCAGGACGTCAAGGACGTCGCGATGAACATCCTCCGCCACCGCGTCGTGCTCACCTACGAGGCCGAAGCCGAGGAGCTGACGAGCGAAGACGTGGTCCAGAAGATCCTCGACGGCGTTCGCGTCCCGTAGCAGGGATCCCAGAAAGGGTCAGGAATCGATGATCCCCAAGGAGATCCTCAAGAAGGTCCGTCAGATCGAGATTCGTACGAATCGCACGGTCGACAGCATCCTCGGCGGTGAATACCACTCCGCGTTCAAGGGACGCGGCATGGAGTTCGAGGAGGTGCGCGAGTACCAGCCGGGCGAC
>CAYZGY010000831.1:0-3908 GCA_964478085.1 uncultured Planctomycetia bacterium | reverse complement strand
ACTGATGAACGCGGCGCGGTGGTCGTTCCAGTCGATCCCCCAAGGATTCGTCGTGCCGTCAACGACCGGCTTCCAGACGTCGCGAATCGGATGGTAGCGCCACACTCCGCCGTCGAACCGCTCGCGCTCCGAAGGAGACGCCCCGGGCCGTCCGATCATCGACCAGTTGGTGCGACCGTGCGTGCCGTAGAGCCATCCGTCCGGCCCCCACGAGAACCCGTTCGCCATGTTGTGCGCGTTGGCGTGGTTTCCGAAACCGTCGAGAACGACACGGGGCTCCTCGTCGGGCCGATCGTCGCGATCTCGATCGGGGAAGAAAAAGAAGTACGGCGGCGACATGACCCAGACTCCGCCGAATCCGACCTCGATGCCGCTGACGTAGTTGAGCTTGTCGTAGAAGACCGTCCGACGATCGTGCCGTCCGTCTCCGTCGACGTCCTCGAAGATGACGATCCGATCTCGCCCCGGCTTCGAGCTGTGCTTCGGGTACCCATGCGCCTCGACGACCCAAAGACGCCCTCGATCGTCGATACAGAAACCGACAGGCTGGAGCACGTCGGGCTCAGCGGCAAAGCAGGTGACACGAAAGCCCTCGGGAACCTGCATCGTTCGCGCAGCTTCGTCGGGAGCCAGCGGCTCGTCCGCACTGTGTCCGACGGGCGAAGCGAGAGCCACGACCCCCGCGATCATCACGGCTCGGAATCTGGAGACTCGTCTCATGAAGACATTGTCCACCGGATCCTGCGGAGGGCCAGAGGACACCTCTCCGATCTCGGTCCCTCAACTGCGCTCGACAGGCTGCTCACCGATCAGTCGGTCGACGAGCGCTTCGAGATCCTCGGGCCGGTACGGCTTCGGCATGACGCCGTGTAAGCCGTGGGCGCGGTAGTTCGACATCACTGCGTCGCTCGAGTAGGCGCTCGAGACAATTCCGCGCACGTCGGGGTCTATCGCTATCGCGGTCAAGCGTTTGAGTGACTCGAGCCCAACCAGTCCTCCCGATATCGTCAAATCGAGAATCACGACGTCGATCGGGCGACCCGCTCTCCACCGTGCCGCTCGATGACCGAGTACGAGATGGCGAGCCCGAGTCCGCTACCCTTCGATTTCGTCGTGTAATACGGATCGAGTATCTTGGAGGGCTCTTGGGCCGGGATTCCGTGTCCTTCGTCGCGAACACGGATTCTCACGAAGCGACCTGCGCCGAGCGCCTCGAGGCGGGAGTCGTCGAGATCTCGGCTGTCGACGTTTTGCGCCGAGATCCGAATCGTTCCACCTCGCGGCCTCGCCTGGCTCGCGTTGATCACGAGGTTCTGGACGATCTGCCCGATCTGACCCGCGTCGACTTCGACAGGCCAAAGTTCGTCGGGAAGATCGATCTCGCGATGCACGTTCGATCCGTGCATCGAAAACGCCGCCGAATCACGAACGATCTCGTGCACGCTCGCCGCCTTCTTCACCGGCGCTCCGCCCTTCGAGTAGGTCAGCAGCTGCTGCGTCAGATCGCGAGCCTTCCAGAAGGCCCTTTCCCCTTCCTCGAGCAGCGGATCGATCTCGAGAACCTCGCAGTTCCGTACGATTCGGCGAGCGAGAGTGACGCTTCCGCCGATCGCCATGAGCAGATTGTTGAAGTCATGGGCAATTCCGCCCGCGAGGATTCCGAGCCACAAGAGCTTCTGCGACTTGATCTGCTCCTCGAGCAGATGATGCTTCTCGTTTTCGAGCTCGGCGTTCGTCGTCACGAGCTCCTCGCTCTTCTCTTTCCGGCTTCCCCATTGATCCGCAAGGGGCGATCGCCCCACCCTGCCGGCGACTCACTCCGCGAGAATCTCCGCGAGTGCTCGGCGTGCGGCCCTCGAAAGACGCTGATCCTTCGAGTCGACGAGAGAGGCGGGCGAATATCGCGCGTTCGCGTGACCGGGCGCGATGAATTGCGCGTCGCGCCCGGTCACGGGTTACGGTCGCGGTGAATCCGCCCGATCTCCTTCGTGGCATCGGCGACGATTTGCTCGGCCAAGTCCAGGCAATCGGTGCCGATGAAAACTCGGTCAAAACCGTAGGCTCGCTGCAGCTCTCGCACGGCTTCGAGGTGACGAGGCTTTTGCGTATCGACCGGGACGAGCCCGCCCTTTCCCCTCGCACCTGCGTTGAGGCCGGTTTGTACGTCCGACGATCTGTCCCCCAGTACATAGATCGCGTCGAGCTCTTCGAGAGGGATACCGAATTGCTCTTGGGAAGCGGTGCACAACATTCCCGTCCGGGGCTTTCTGCAGTCGCAGTCACGCACGTACTTCCCGTAGTTCGGTTCCTGAATATCGTGCTTGCGTGCATACTTCTCCGGAACGTGAACACAGACGTAGACGCCGTCGATGCGTACGCGAAGCATGTCGAGCACGTGCGCATTGATCTCGGGAATGTGTTCTTCTCGCACGAGCCCGCGTGCGGGCCCGGCCTGATTCGTCACCATGACGAGCCTGGCTCCCGGAATCTCGCGCAAAAGCCGAAGTCCAGGCTCTACGCGGGGCATTAGCTCGAGCTCCTCGTGCGGCCAGTGCCGGCCGGGAAACGCACCGGTCTTCTTGACGATGAAGCCGTTGCGGTCGAGACAGATAAGGATTCTAGGGTTCATGGAACAGCGATAGACGTCGGGTCAGGAGACCCTCGACTTCCGTTGGACGATCTTCTCGATACGCCGGACTACGTTGGCCATTTCGTGCTCGAGCTTTCTCGTGGTCGGGCCTGGATCGGGAATCGAAGCTCCGCTTCGGTAGCTTGTGAGCCAACCCTTTCGCTCGAGAGCCTTCGTAAACAGACGGACCTCCCGCTTACTGTTTTCCCTGCCGAGAGTGATCGCGAGCGCGTGTCGCTTCTCCCTCCAAATCGAGGCGAGGGTCCGAGGCTTTTCGTTCTTCTTCTTCGCCAGTGCTAGCAGGAACACGGGCATCTCCGTGGCCAGGACTTCCGTGATCATACTGGCGCTATCCTCGGTCACGAAAAAAGCTCGCGACCGATGGAGGATCTCCGAATAGGCCGGCTTGCTCGTGTCGTCCCAGGAAAACGCGACCGCGAAATCCCTCGAAGCTTCAGCGATGCGCTGAAGTGCCTTCTCGGGGGTCTTCCGGCTCGCCACGACCACTAACGAGTAGTCCGGCTGGTCCTCATGGAATCGGTGGAGGGTTTCCACGATGCCATCGGCTTCCGCGACTCCGAACCGAAAGCCGGATCTCTGACCGCCGAGAAGCACGGCGGCCACTTTCTCGCTGGAATCGAAGACGGCATGGCCGCTCGAGGCCTGCCCCGCCACGGGGGGCTTTCCCCGATTGAGTGTGAAGTCGTTGACTATGATGTTGGGAAACACGCCGACCAGTCGGTATTGACGCGTCGTGATGATCAAATCGAACCAGTGATAGGGTGCCTGCGGCTTCCCGATGGCGATCAGAACGGGCGGATCGGCAGCGTGCTCAGCAATCCAGCGGGCCGGCGGGACCGCTCTTCGCCCAGTGAAGATCACGACGGAGGGAGCAGGTGATTGCTCCAAGCATCTTCGGCGCTCCGGCAGAACGCTCTTCAGAGTGGCACCCAACTGAATGTTCGGGGTCTTGTATTCATCGTTGTAAGTGAGGAGCTTCTCGACAACCTCGAAGCCGAGTCGAGCGTGGAGTCTTGAGGCCAGCTCCATCGCCTGAGCGTTGTCGCCCAGCTTGTCACCCAAAAGCGCCCAGATCGTTCGCTCAGCCTTCATGGCGTTCTGTGCCACAAGTTCAGCCGTGAATCGCGTCGAGAGTCGGCTTTCGCTCCTCGAAGTACAGATGCTACCAACCCGAGTATCTTTCTGCTACGAACCCCCGAACCCGAAACCCGTGTAGCAGGATCAATTTTCGCCCGCGGGGTGACTCCTCACCTCGGTC
>CAYZGY010000830.1:0-3908 GCA_964478085.1 uncultured Planctomycetia bacterium | reverse complement strand
CGACGGTGATCTCCCGCGGCCCGTCGACCTGCAGCCCTGCCTCCGGAAGATCGAAGACGACCTCGAGCGTGTCGGGAATGCAGTGGTGAGCTCCAGTACAGAAGTCCTCACGAAGGCCCTCTTCCCGTGCGTAATCCGCCAGGCCTCCGAGAACAGAAAACAGCAAGGCGAAGAGCCCTGATCGACGATGAAGATTCATGACGCGTGCCCCCTGCTCCGATCAGACCCGATGACACACATGAAATCGAATCCAAACAATTTCGGAAACACCCTCCGAACCCGATTCGACAAATTGCCCTCGAGACAACCGAGGTCATCGGCTCCTCGGTCGATCCCGCAGTCGAGAAACGACTCGGGCAACGCGTCGCCCCCCGAGAAGTGCCAGACAAGGTTGCGAACGGCGTCGGTGACCGTACGGCGATCGCCCCCGTCGACGTCACCGCGCAGGAACCTCTCGCTGCACTTGCAGTCGGGATCCGCGCAGTCGATGAGCCCGTCGCCATCGTCGTCGTCGCCATCGGAACAGTGCCCCGCGTCTCGCTCGACGCCCGGCAGCACTCTTCCGTGGAGGAGCGTGCTCGGCAACTACGCGTGCCCATCGATCGTGACGTTGAGCGCCAGCGGCGGTGAGTTCTGATCGCGCAAAGCTCCGTCGAGAAAGCGAAGCAGCGTCCCCTCCTCGGGAGGTCGCGCGACGACTTGATACGGAATCTGCGCGACGGAGTTTCGACCGAGATCGAGAGTGGCGGGAGTGACGAACGAAAGGACGAGGGCCTGCATGACCCGTGGGGCCCGTCGGGCTCACAGGGGATATTGGGCCGCGAGACGTTGAAGTTCGGCGCGACCCGGGCCGAGTCGGCATCGGTGCCACAGATGAACGCACTTTCGGTCGTCGTGCACGGATCACCGGGTATCGAGAGAAAATCGCCGTCATGACGAATCGCGTATGACCAGCCCTGAACGCCCCCGGTCTTCGCGTGGAGCACAACGACAGCCGTGAAGTGGTCGTCGACGTCGACACGAATGTCGCCCGGCCCGGTGTCGTCGTGGCGACGCGGCGCGTACTCGTCGAGCACGACACGCGCGCCAAGCAGTTCGGCAAAGAAGGGCTCGAGCACAGCGAGCCGCTCGGCGCTCGGTCTCGATTCCGACTTGTACGGAGGGAAAGCGAGGCCGCCACCACCAAAGATGTGATCGCCGTTTCGAAAGAGCCGGTCGTTCGTCACTTGCCCCTTTTCGACGAGGGGGCGAACGAGGATCGCATGGACGGTCTGGCGTATCGCCGCGAGGTTCTTGCGTCTCTTATTGAAGGCGAACCCCGAGCGTGTGGTCGTGGCGCGTCAGAAGCTCGACGAGCTCTCCGATGTTCCTCTACTGCCCGCTCCGCGTGCGAAGAAACCGTCGAAAGGCGATCTCCTCGATCGATCCCTTCTCCGCGGTAGGTGACTCTTCGAAGAGGGCTGGATCGTTCTCGAGCGCACGGACACGGCGCCGAATCTCGATCTCGTCCCAGAGAATGAGCGTCGAGAGGCCGGCCATCAAGAACACGGCGTCGCCGAGCGGCGCGACGATTCTCTTTCCCTTGGTGTTCGCCGGCACGGAAATCTCCCGAGAACCAGCTCTCGTAATTCGACCACTCCTCCACGCAGCATCGACGAGTTGAACAGACCTTACAAGCAGGCCCTCGACACGAGATGCCACAGAGGCTGCGCTGAAAACAAAAAGACGCGCCGCTCCTCTCGAAGCGACGCGCCATCTGGAATGGGTCGAATCCGTGCTTGCGCTGATCGAGCACGTCGATCAGTCGCAGCTGTCGTAAGCCGCGCAGCCGAGGCCGTCGTCCGTCGGGTCGACGCCACAGTTCATGGCGCCCGGCGCGGGGATGTTGCCCGAGCCGAGGAAGAGAACGTTGAGCGAGTTAACGGCGTCGCCGATGTCCGTCTTGCCGTCGTCGTTCGAGTCGGCCGCGTCGAGGCAGCCGGGCTCCGCGGCGCCGAGGAAGAGGAAGCCGAGGAGACGGATCGAGTCGGTGAGCTCGAGGACGCCGTTGCCGTCCGCGTCGCCACGACGGAAGACCTCGCGCTCCGGTTGGTCGTCTCCCTCTCGGCTGAGGACGAAGCTACCGAGGTCCGTTCCGATGATGTCGATCCGCGAGATACCGACCGTGCCGGGCACTTCCGACGCGGCGTGCTCGACGACGACGACGTCACATGGGTAGAGGCGACCCTCGATCACGTCGTAGACGCGTACCGGATTCGCGAAGCGGAAGCGGAAGCTCTCGGGTGTCACTTCGGCCTCGACGATCTCGAGGCGACCCTCGAAGCGGACGAACTGACCTTCGTCGATCGCCGTCGCGAAGGTCGGTTCCTCGAGCGACTGCGAGCTCAGGAAGCAAGCCATGCGAGTGCCCTGGACCGCTCCGGTCTCGAAGCGCGCGATCGTCGTGTCTTCGTCGATGCCGACGAACATGGCCTCGAGATCCGCGTCACCGACCATGCGGACACCGGCGTCGAGCTCGACGGCGATGATCGCTCGCGGCGTCTCCCAGTCGTCTTCCGCCGAGATCTGGAGACCCTCGAAGCGACCGCGGAAGGAGCGACGTCCGGTCATGGCGCCACCACCTTCGCCGGCCGAGCCGCTCTCTTCGCTCTTCGCGATCGAGACGCCGCTGTCTTCGCCCGAGCCGATGTTCGAGACGGCGACGCCGTTTCCGTGGCGTTCGATCTTTGCCGTACCGATCGCCTCGTGCTCGTCACCACCGACGAGAACACCGCGGCGACTCGCACCGAAGACACCGAAGCTGGAGAGGTTTGCCCCGGTGACCGCGAGGCTCGAAAACACCGTGATGTTCTCGTTCTGCGTGAGGATTCCGAGGACGAGGCGATCCGCCGTAAAGGTCTCGTCGCCGGCGTGAAATTCTTCGCCTTCCTGGCCGCCGAGCCGCAGCACGACGACCATCGCCGGTCCCTGCGGAGTTCCGATGAGACGAATCTCAGCGCCGACGCGACCGAGATTCGAGTTGTTCACCAAGAGCGAGTCACCAGCGACGTTCGTTCCCGTGTAGACCGGCTCCCCACCTCGGAACGCACGAACGTATGTCCACTCGACCTCCGTGTAGTTGAGGGCGATGAAATGCACTCCCCCGCCATTGCCCGCGATTCGCAGGCCACCGATTCTCTCAGAATCCATGGCGCCAGCACGCCCGTCGACCGGCGGGCTCTCCAAATGGTGCCCGAGGGCGATCTCGAGAGACGCTCCGGGCTTGATCTCCGTGTGAACGTCGACGAAGCCGTCCCAGCGCGTCGTCTCGTGAATCTGAAACTGAACTCCGTCGAGACCACTCGAACCGATCTGAGCGACGTCTGCGCCGCCGTTGTACGGCTCGACGACCGCATTTCCGAGCGGCACGATGCCGAAGATGTTCGGCTGCGTCACGTAGCTCTCCTGCGCGTCGATGTCATCGTTCGCTTGAAGGCCGATCTGCGCGTGCGTGAACTCGCGGAACGAAGCCGCACCGTCGTAGCGGATGACGTCGGCGCCCGAGTTGACCATGCCACCCGGAAGCGGGAAGCCCGCTGTACCCGCGGTGACGGTGTAACGCGCGGCCGTCGCCGTGATTGTGCCATCTTCCTCCCGCTCGACGTCGAGCGTCAGGCTGTCCAGGTCCGCGAAGGCAGGAATGCCGAGCTGCGCGGTGGTCAGAAAGACCGCCGGGGTCGCTCCCCAGGCCGCGCCCACAACGAGGATGTCGCCGGGGTTCGCACCGATCGCTCCGAGCGTCGGCGAGCCGGCGGCGAGCGAGAAGAAAATCGGACGCGCGAGAACCGGCACACCGGCACCCGCCCAAGGAATGTTGTCGTCGAAGCCACCACCGGCCGCACCGGGAAGGCCGATCGCGCGGAAGGTGC
>CAYZGY010000829.1:0-3913 GCA_964478085.1 uncultured Planctomycetia bacterium | reverse complement strand
GGCGATTGCTCGCCTCGCTCGACGAGCACGAGCTGACGAAGAATACCGTCGTGGGCTTCTCGCGCGACCACGGCTACAACATGGGGCACAACGGAATCTGGCACAAAGGGAACGGCCACTGGATCACGAAGCCGTTCCCTGCGGCGACGAAGAACATTCCGCGCGGTCAGCGTCCGAACATGTACGACCATTCCCTTCGCGTGCCGACCGCGGTCCGTTGGCCGGGAAAGGTGAAGCCGGGAAGCGTCGTCGCGAACACGATCTCGTTCCTCGACTGGTTCCCGACGCTTGCAGCGATCGGTGGGGCCGAGCTACCGAAGGGTCAGACGATTCGTGGGCGTGACTTCGTTCCGCTGCTCGACGCTACGAGGACGGGCCAGGTGCCGAAGTGGGACGACGACTTCTACGCCGAGTACAGCACGCATCACCAGTCGCGGACGCACATGCGCATGTACCGCACGACGCGTTGGAAGCTCGTGCGCGACTTTCTCAACGACGGACGCGACGAGCTCTACGATCTCAGGAAGGACCCGGGAGAGACAAAGAACCTCATCGCCGATCCCTCTCCCGAGGTGAAGCGAGTCCGGGAGGCGCTTCACGCGAAGATGATCGCTCGCATGAAGGAGAACGGCGACAAGGTTCTCGAGTCGATCGGGAAGTGAGTCGTCGAATCAGTTCTTGTCGCCCTTCGGGGCTTTCGCCTTCTTCCCCTTCTTTGGCGGATCGAGCGGAAGCAGCTCGACTTTGCGGAACTCGACGGGGTGACTCTCCGACTGGAGTGAGATCGTCCCGCCGGTGAGCATCTTCTTCGCGCCGGCTGCGAGGAGCTTCTTCGCATCGCCGTCGCGCGGATCGAGCTGCGGATCCGTGTACTGGAGGACCGGCTCGCCATTGACGATGTGTGTGATCGTGTTGCCGAGAACTTCGACCTCGGCCGTGACCCACTGCTCGCCGTGGTAGGTCTTCGACCGAGAGCCCGTGCAGTGCGGTCGGAACAGCTTGCCGTTCATGACTACGTTCGTTCCCGGCGTGCAGAGGTTTGCGGTCGTGCGCTTGTCCTTGCCGTTGCCGCCGAGGAGTTGCACCTCGATCGAGACGGGAAAGTCCTGATCCTTCGTCATGCTCTCGGGCGTCTGACCGTGGAGCATCAGGCCGCTGTTGCGAAGCGCCCAGCCGGGACCGCCGGGTACTTGCTTGCCGACGAAGCGATACTCGGCGCGCAAGCGGTAGTTGGAGAACTTCCCTTTGTAGAAGATGTGACCGAACTTGCGGTCGAAGTTCTTGTACTTCTCGTAGCCGACCTGGAGGACGCCGTCCTTGACGCGGAACGTGTTGCCGAAGTTGTCGCCGGCCTCGTAGCCCTTGATCTTGACCGTCCAATTCTTGAGGTCCTTGCCGTTGAAGAGCTGGATCCAGCCTTTCTTCTTTCCTGCCGCTTTGTCGTCAGCCGAGACGGGGCTCACGAGCGCCGAAACAAGTGAAAGGGCGACGACGAGGGCTTGTGCGAGTGCGAGACGGGGCACGTTCGATTCCTCCTTGGCAGGTCGATCGGATTCTTCAGGACCTCTCGTTATACCGGATTTCGCGGGCCTCCAACATCTCGGTTTCGAGCGCGGGCCCTTTACACCGGGCGCCCTCCGCGCAAAATACGTTGCCATGACGACATGGAAAATCATCGGGAACGACTCCGGCGGACTCATCGCGCACGCGGCGCGGCGCGTCCGCGGGGCGGAGCTCGTCGACGCGGAGGACGGAGCGCAAGGCGTCATCGTCTCTCTGCCCTTCGGTGAGCGTGCGGACGAGGCGAAGCGTGCTGCTTCAGCAGGCAAGCACGTGATCGTCGCGGGGGCTCTCGCGGCGTCGAGGGAGGAGGTCGAGACGGTCGTGCGAGCGGCGGAGTCGGCCGGCGTTCACATCGCCGCGAGCTCGTCGCTGCGCTACTCTCCGACGCAGGCGACGCTGCGCGCGAGCGTCTCCTCGGGCAAGGTCGGCCTCCCCGGTCTCGTGCGTGTGCATCACTGGGAGTCGAGCGGCGAGGACGACGATCCGCTCTACGCGAGCGTCGCGAGCGAGATCGACCTCGTGCTCTCGGTCTTCGAGAGCGAGCCGGTCTCGGTTTTCGTGACGACGCCGAGCGGCGAGCTCTCGTCGAGCTACGTCCAGATTCATCTCGGATTCGAAGGAGGAGGCATGGCGCTCATCGATCGCTCGCGATCTCTGCCGGTCGGTTCGGCGCCGTACTTCTCGTCGACCGTCATCGGTCGAACGGGTGCGGCTTATGCCGACGATCATCACAACACGCACCTGCTCTTCGGAGGTGGGCGACCCGCGGGCCTCGGACCGGACGAGACCGATCACGCGTACCGCGCGCAGCTCGCCGATTTCAGCGCGGCAATCGAGGAGGGCCGAGCACCGCTCGCGGGTGCGCAAGAGCTTCTCCGGGCGATGGACATCGCCGAGAGCCTTCCCCGCTGTCTCGAGGATGGAAGGGCCGTCAAGCGCGTGGAGGGTCGGTATGAGTTCGTGTGATTCGAAGATCCGCGTCGCCGTCATCAGTGTGGTCAAGCACGCCTACGTTCCTCTCGGAATCGCGTCGCACGATCGCTACGAGATCGTCGTCGTCGCCGATGACGCGTCCGAGCCGGACTGGGTGCACGAGCGGAATCAGAAGTTCGCCGATCAGTTCGACGTGCCGTACCTTCGCGACGTCGAGAAGGCGCTCAGCGAGTACGGTGCGCAAGTCGCCGTCGTCAGCTCCCAGGCCGAGCGACACTGTGACCTCAGCGTGCGCGCCGCGAACGCTGGGCTCCACGTCGTGCAGGACAAGCCGATGTCGACCGTCGTCTCCGAGTGCGACCGAGTCGTCGAGGCGGTCGAGAAGGCGGGTGTGAAGTTCCTGCTGTGGAATCGCAACTACCTGCCCGCAGTTCAGCGAGCGGCCCAGGCGGTGCAGTCTGGCGACATCGGCGAGTTGCGCGCGATCCACGTCGATTTCTACTTCGCGAAGGACGCGGGGCCGCCGATCGGTTCGCGCCAGGAGGGAGAGCCGCCTCTCGATTGGCTCGAGGCGCAGATCGCCGCACACGTGACCGGGGCCGACGGCGGCGTCGGCGAGCGTGCGATGGGCGAGCTCGAGATCGAGGGCATCTACCCGCTCGGCTACATCCACCTCTTGACGGGCGCTCGCGTCAAGCGCGTCTTCGCGCGGACCGCGTCGCACTTCCACCAGCTCAACGCGGACAACGACGTCGAGGATCTCGCGACCGTTTCCCTCGAGATGGACGGCGGGATCGTCGGGGGACTCTGCATCGGGCGCATCGGCAACGCGAGCCATCCCGACATCGGAGAGATCAAGCTGCACGTGATCGGCACGAAGGGCTCGCTCGTGATCAGCGAGGCGCGTCCCGAGGTCTCCGTCGACTATCGAGATCGACCGGGTCTCGTCTTCCGCAACGAGCGCGTCGCGAACGACAACGACTGGCTGCTCGCCGACGATCTCGTTCGTGCGATCGACGAGGACGGCGAAACGATGATGGACGCGACGCTCTCGCGTCACATCCAAGCGACCGTCGAGGCGGCGATCGAATCCGCGAAGACGGGCGCCGCGGTCGAGGTGGGGTGAGAAATAGAGGACGACTTCCGCCATGGGGTCGGGCAGGAACAGGAGTGGAGAACCCTACCTCGATCCTCAAACTCGATTCCCGTCGCGGAACGCCTCCCGGATGAGATCAGCCGCTGAAGCGTCAGAATCGCTTCTTTCACTTCGGCGGTGACCTCGGCCGGCTTGTGCTTTTCGGCGAAACCGATCCAGGTCTCCTCGGAACTCGGAGTCGCGACACGTGTCAAGTCCGCGGCCAGGTTCCAAGAGAGCTTCCCCTCCTCGAAGGCTCCCGCGATCTTCTCGAGCTTCGTG
>CAYZGY010000828.1:0-3914 GCA_964478085.1 uncultured Planctomycetia bacterium | reverse complement strand
GGACATCGCGGTCGGCGACGAGGATATCTCGCACGGTCGTCTCGAGATCCTCGACGAGGCGACGCGGATCATGCTCTCCCTCGGCAGGCTTGTCCTTGAAGACCTCGTTCGCAAAGGGGTAGTGAAAGTACTCGCGGAAGAATCGTAGGACGCGAGGGTTGCGATCGAAGAGCTTCGAGTCGTCGCGGAGTCGCTCGCGAACGAGCTTCGCGACCTGTGTCGAGTCGCTGAGCTCCCCACGACGGGCGGCCGAGAGGAACTCGTCGAGCGGCACGTTCGTCAACGCGTACGACAGCGCGAAGGCGATTTCGCGGGGTGTCAGTCGAACGCGGCCGAACGCATCGGGCTTTCCGTCCCCGAGCTCCTGGCGAAAGACGACTTCGGGCTGCATCAGAATGCCGGTGACGAGCGCGCGCGTCGCAACCGAAACTCCGCCGAGACGCTTCGACGAATCGAAGAGCCCACGGAACCGATCGATTTCCTCGATCCGAGGTGCCCGGCCGAGAATCCGTCGAAAGGCCCCGACGATCGCCTCCGCGACGAGCTTGTCGGAAGGATCCTCGCTCTCGGCCAACCTTCGGAGTGTCTTCTCTTTCGACTTCGACGAGACGAGTGCCGCCGCGATCTTCTTCGCGTTGCCGAGTAACGTCGCGGTCGATGCTTCGTCGAGAAAGTAGCCCGCGGCGTAGTCCTTGAACTCCGAGCCATCGTCCTGGTGGAGCGCGTTTGCGAGGCCGCTGACGCGCTCGGCGAGTCGCGGAATCGTCGCGTCGTAGATCGAAGACCGCAGACGCCAAATTCGCGGCGGAGCGGGCGTCACATTCGGAGCGCGCTCACCGAATAGCGCGTCGTGGTCGATGTAGTTTCCGAAGGCAGGAAGATGGAGGCGCTCGTCGACGATCGATCCGGGACGCTGCGACTTGCGCAGCTCGGCGCGAATCCACTCGAGGACGAGGGTACGATCTTTGGCGGGAGGCTGCTTCTTCTTCGCGGGCGGCATGTCGTCGAAGCGGATCTGGTCCTCGATGAGCCGCCAGGTCTCCAGCTGATCGCTCGCGATGCGATCGGGGCGCAGGTCTTCGAGCGACAGTTTTCCACGCTTCGATACGTCGTCGTGGCAGCCGAGACAGTACGACTCGAAGAAGGGCTGAACGAGCTTTTCGAAACCTTTACGATCCGCCTCCACGGCGTGCAGGAGGCCAGACGATGCCGCTGAGAGCATCACGAAGAGCACGAATCGTAGAGACCTGATCACCGTCACTCGAGCCTCGAGACCGTTTTCACAAGAGTAAGGAATTACAGCTACTTGACGCAATTCAGGAAAGGGTTTCGCCGAGTGAGGCCGATCCTCTGACGAATGCCTGGCGACGAATGGCGTTAGGTTCGATACTATCGGGGATTCAACGCCGTTTCGCGGATCATGACGCAAGCCAAGCCCGAACACAGACCCGAAAAAGACGCACGACTCGACCGGCCCTGGTGGCAGCGCTGGTTGCTGCTCGGCGCTGGAATCGTCTGTCTCGGACTGGGCATCCTCGGAATCTTCGTGCCGCTTCTTCCGACAACACCCCTCATCCTCGTGGCAGCGTTCTGCTTCGCCCGCGGCTCGAGCCGGGCGCATGCATGGCTCCTTCGGCATCGAGCCCTCGGGCCGATCGTCCGGGAATGGGAAGAGAACCGCACGATTCCCCCGCGCGCGAAATGGACAGGAGTCATCCTGGTCGTCATCGCGTTCGCGATCAGCTTCATCTTCGTTCCCAACTGTGGCTACGGCTACGCGACTCTGTCCGTTCTCGCCGTCGTGCTGATCGTGTCCCTCCTGCGTCTTCCGTCGCAGAGGCCCGCCTCCGAGAATAACTGGGCCGACCCGGCCGGATCTTAGCGGAACCTCCCTGTCGACCCGTTCTCGAGAAGACACGACTCCGTCGCAGTTGCTGCCGATGAGAAGAGACGCAGGAACCATCCCCGGCGATTCGGAGTCGGAAAATGAACATCGTCGTCCTTCCCGGTGACGGAATCGGTCCCGAAGTGACCGAAGCGGCCGTGACGGTTTGTCAGCGGGCCGCTCCAGACGCTGGCCTCACGTGGTCGGAAAGCGCGTTCGGCTACGCGGCCATCGAGAGTGACGGCGTGCCGTTCCCCGAGTCGACTCGTACCGCGTGTCAGTCGAGCGATGCCGTGCTTCTCGGAGCGGTCGGCAGCCCCGCCGATCTGCCGGCCGGATCGCCGCGCCCGGAAGACGGACTTCTCGAGCTGCGAGCCGCCCTCGGCACTTGGGCGAATCTGCGACCCGTTCGCCCCCACCCGGTGCTGCGTGACGCATCTCCGCTGCGGCCAGAGTTTCTCGACGATGTCGACCTGCTCTTCGTTCGCGAGCTGACCGGTGGCATCTACTTCGGCGAGAAGATCGCCGGCGAAGATCGCGCGAGCGACGAGTGTGCCTACACGCGCGCCGAGGTCGAGCGCGTCACGCGCAAGGCCTTCGAGCTCGCGCGTTCGCGTCGAGGGAAGCTGGCTTCGGTCGACAAGGCCAACATCCTCGAGACTTCGCGCCTCTGGCGTCGCGTGACGCAGGACATCGGCGACTCCGAGTTCCCCGACGTCGAGCTCGAGCACGTCCTCGTCGACGCGATGGCGATGCACCTCCTTCGTCGCAGCGCCGAATTCGACGTGATTGTCACGGAGAACATGTTCGGCGACATCCTTACCGACGAGGCCTCGATGATCGCCGGGTCGATGGGCATGCTCCCGTCGGCGTCTCTCGGATCGGGGAAGGTCGGACTCTACGAGCCGATCCACGGCACCGCGCCGGACATCGCGGGGCGTGGCATCGCGAATCCGTACGCCGCGATCCTCTCCTCGGCCATGCTGCTCCGCTGGTCTCTCGGACTCGACGAGGCGGCGAGTCGTATCGAACGAGCCGTCGACGACGCCGTGACCGCGGGAGTCACGACGCCGGACCTCGGCGGCTCCGCGACGACCGCGACCATCACCGAGGCCGTCATCGACCGTCTCGACTGAGGCCCTCGCCGTCAGGAGTCCTCGCGTGCCTTCCGGAACGCGTCGATCGCCGCCTGTCGGGAGGTCTTGAGATCGACGATCGGGGCCGGGTAGTCGAGCTTCGCGAGAAGCTCGGGAGCACGTTCGTGAGGTGCGTGAATCGCTCGCCGGTCGAGACTCGAAAAGACCGGAGCTTACCGTGCGCGACATAGCGAAAACCTCGTCCGACCGGCCCTGAGCCGATGTGCAACAGCCGCGTCTTGAGCAAGGGACCCGGCTTTGGTACGCGGCTGGAAACTCTCAGATCTCCGTCGAGAAAGACGTAGCGCCGGCCCTCCCGATAGACGACCGCCACGTGACGAAAAGTCCCCCAGTCGCGAGTCGGAATCGTCGTGTCGTGATTGAGGCCGCGTCCGGTTTCCCAGCCGGTCATCATCGAGAACTGTCTTGTCCGCAGGTAGATGCCGTTCTCGATGGCGCTCTCGACGACCTCGCTGGCCTGCAGCGTCAGCGCGACGGCCGAGCGAACCGAGAGGCTCGAGAAGCTCTCGAGGAACGCGCCGAGAAGCTCGAGCTCGGATCGCGTTCAGGGGACGCGAAAGGTCTCGGACATCACTCGAGCTGCCTTCCGTGCTATTCCGACGCTACGAGCTTCGCACGCGAGCTCCCGCGCGATTCGCGATCGAGCGAAACGCCCGACCGCGTCGCCCCCGAATTGCGGGCGTCTTCGAGCAGCTTCTCCGCAAGAGCGTTCTTCGCCTGGTCGGACGTCGCCTTTCCGAATTCGGCAGCGAAGAGCGTTCGTACCTGCTCGTCCTCTCGATCGACGGCCCCATCCCGCGGAACGGCGACTCGCGTATCCTCCCCAAACACGGCCCCCACACCGCAAAGCACAAAAAAAACAATAAACCGGC
>CAYZGY010000827.1:2646-3932 GCA_964478085.1 uncultured Planctomycetia bacterium | reverse complement strand
CGACCGCAACTTCGATCTGCGGGCCACCGTGCGCATCAGCGCGGGAGGAAACAGCGGGATTCAATATCGCGGCGCGATGCGCCCGGACATCGCCCTCGACTTCGTCGCGGGTTATCAATCCGACGTCGACCCGCGCTACCCGGGCCACCACGGCATGCTGTACCAGGAGCGTGGGCGAAAGCTCCTCGCGCACACCGGGGAGCGCGTCGTGATCGACACGGACGGCAGCGCTTGGGTCATCGGGAAGCTCGAGACGCCGAAGAAGCTCGCGCCGGACGCGTGGTACGAGTACCGCATTCGCGTTCGTGGCAACCATCACGAGCACTGGGTGAACGGCGTACAGACCGTCGACGTCGTCGACCTCGACCCGAAGGGACGAACACTCGAGGGCGTGCTCGCCTTCCAGGCTCATGTCGGCCCGGCGATGCGTGTCCAGTTCAAGGACGTCCGGATCAAGCACCTTCCCGACGACCTTCCGATCCTCGAGAAGGACGATCGGCCTATCCCGAAGGGCGCACGAGGAGTCCGGCCGCTCGGAGCCGATGATAACTGGAAGGCGCCGGTTTACGGGGTGAGGTAAGCTGGGGCGACCATGTCGAATCTGGATGAGCCCCAAGAGCTGGTCTCGCTGAGCGATGTCAGCGTCGACCGCGGCGACCCGCTTCTTCGGCGCGTCAACTGGCGAATCTGCGAAGGCGAGCTCTGGGCCGTCGTCGGTCGGAACGGCGCCGGGAAGTCCATGCTGCTACGAACCCTTCGTGAGGAGCTTCGGATCTCGAACGGGGAGGCGCACTACGCCTTCGACGAAGATGTCGAGCCCTACGAAGAGATCGCTCAGGTCTCGTTCGACGAGCAGGTTCACCTGGTCGAGGAGGGTGCGGGATACGCGCAGTCTCGCTGGCACGTCGGACATGATGTAGAGGCTTCCCGCGGTCGCGACGTGCTCGGCTCTGCACGGCGGACGGCCGGCGGTCGTCGACTCGTCAAAATGCTCGGCCTCGAGTCACTCCTGAGTCGTCGCGTCACGGAACTCTCGAACGGCGAGCGCCGCAAGCTCCTTCTCGCGCGCGCCGCGCTCGAGGAGCCGTCCATACTCGTTCTCGACAATCCCTTTGCCGGTCTCGACGCTCGCTCGCGTCGAACGTTGGCCTCTGCGGTTCGTCGGCTCCATCGAAGCGGTGTCGTCCTCGTCCTCTTGGTCGCTCGCGGAGAAGAGATCCTCGACTGCGTCACGAACGTGCTCTTCCTGGAGCGAGGGCGTGTCGTTGCGTGCGGTTCCCGAAGGA
>CAYZGY010000827.1:0-2636 GCA_964478085.1 uncultured Planctomycetia bacterium | reverse complement strand
ATTTCGCAAGGCGATGAGACCGACGAAACCGTCGCCGCAGATCAAGCAGGCGCGCGTCGCCGAGGGCACCGAACCGGTCATCGAGCTTCGCGACGTCGCCTTGCGCTACGGTCGATCGCGAGTTCTCGAGTCGATCGATTGGGTCGTTCGACGGGGAGAGCGCTGGGTCGTCGTCGGACAAAACGGCGCGGGCAAGTCGGCGCTCTTGAGCCTCGTCCTGGCCGAGAACCCGCAAGCCTACGCCAACGAAGTTTCGCTCTTCGGTCGACCCCGCGGAACGGGTGAGACGATTTGGGAGATCCGCGAACGCCTCGGCTGCGTCTCGCCCGAGCTCAATCTCTTCCACGGCCGCGGCCAAGAGGCGATTCACGTGGTGTGCTCGGGGCTCTTCGACTCGATCGGCCTCTGGCGACGCCCGACGGCCGGTGAGCTCGGCAAGGCCGACGCCTGGTTGAGGCGACTAGGCATCGCGCGTTGTGCTGACCGACGTTTCGAGAGTCTCTCGGAAGGCGAGCGACAGCTCGTCCTTCTCGCCCGCGCCCTCATCAAGGAGCCGGAGCTGCTCGTCCTCGACGAGCCGTGTCAGGGACTCGACGAGCACAATCGGCGCCGCTTTCTCGACGTCCTCGATCGCTTGCTGAATCGCACGCGAGCGACGCTGATCTACATCACGCACGATCGAGACGAAGTTCCCGTGACGGCGACACACGGCTTGATCCTTCGTCGAGGTCGCAAGGTGAGGCAGGGGGCGGCGGAGAAGGTGCTCGGGGCGTACTTCCGAGAGAGTTAGCCGCCCGTTGAAAGAGTCGATTCGGCGTCCAAGCGGCCGATTCGCTGCACGGCATGAAAAAGTGGCTTCATCGGTGGGTCGCCGTCGCGTACGAGTGTCGATCCGAGAGGAAAGCGCTGATCGTCGAGGTCTACGGGTGAGAGGCGGCTTCGCTCCGAGTTCTTCACAGGCTATTATTTGAGCTTTGCGGCATCGCCGTCTCCGCTCCCGCATTCACTCACTCGTGCGCGTCTCGATCGAGATCAGAATGAAAACTCCACTCTACGTCTTGGCGATCAGTTGTCTTTGCAGTCTCTTCGCCGAGGTGAGCGCTGCTTCACCGAAGGGGGCCCGACCCAACATCGTCTTTCTTCTCTCGGACGACATGGGGTGGAACCAACCCGGCTTCAACGGTGGGAATGCGAAGCTGACTCCGAACATCGATCGACTGGCCTCCGAAGGCATGCGCCTGAACGAGTTCTACACGCACAGCGTCTGTGCTCCTACGCGCGCCGCCTTCTTGACGGGGCGCTACGCCTTCCGGACTTGGAGCGACTGGCGATCCGAGGACTTCGGAAAGCCGAGCTACCTCGCCAAGCTCGGTCTGAAGCTGGCTCACAACAAGCGAGGTGAGCCGACTCGCAGGATTCACGCGCTCGACACCGAAGAGCGCACCGTGGCCGAGGCGCTCAAGGAGACGGGTTACTTCACGTCGCTGATCGGGAAGTGGCATCTCGGGGAGTGGTTGCCGGAGCACCTGCCGATGGGGCAGGGCTTCGATCACCAGTACGGACACTACGCGTGGGGCATCGACTACTACACGAAGACGATCGTCCACAACGCTCCGGCTCGATTTGCCGTATACGACTGGCATCGGAACCAACGGCCCATTCAGGAAGCGGGCTACGCGACCGATCTGATCGCCGCGGAAGCCGCGCGGGTCATCGCGAGTCGCAAGGGGGAGAAGAATCCGTTCTTCATGTACGTCGCGTTCAACGCGGTACACGGCCCGCTGAATCCGCCACCGGGATTCAATGGAGACAAGAAGGATCCCCTCGCGATCCGGCATGCGATGCTGGCCAACCTGGACCAAGCCGTCGGGCGCATCAGCCGAGCCATCGACGACAACGGCTTTCGGAAGAACACGCTGCTCATCTTCGCCAACGACAACGGGCCGGTTCTCGAGTCGATGAGCAAGCCGTACCGAGGCACGAAGAACACGACGTTCGAAGGCGGCGTTCGCCAGCCCGCGATTCTGCGGTGGCCCGGGCACACGAAGCCGGGAACGACCAAAGACGGCATGATGTTCATCGCGGATCTCTACCCGACGTTCATCACGCTCGCCGGTGGCACTCATGAGCAAGCACGGAAGATCGATGGGATCGACATGACGTCGATGCTCTTCGAGGGTGGCAAGAGCCAGCGTACCGAAATCGTCTTCGACGTTGCGGGCAGCGTTCGATTGCCGACGATTCGAAGTGGCGCGTTCAAGCTCATGGGGGATCACCTCTTCGACATCGAGGAGGATCCCTACGAGAAGACCGACATCGCGAAGAAGCACCCCGAGGTCGTCAAGAAGCTGAAGGCTCGCGTGGCGGCCGTCGGTCGCGAGCGCCCGCCGCTCGGGAACAAGCCGCTCCTGATGGACCCGCCGCTGCCGTACGTCTACGGCCTGAAGGAGCAGAAGGACGTTCCGAGGTGGCTGATCAGCGCCGTCGACAAAATCCGGGCCAAGCAGCCGAAGAGGTGGGCGCCGGGTGAGACACCTTGGCCGAAGGCGCCGAAGGGGGCGACCGCGAGCAAGATGACCGGGCTCAAGGACGAGGCCGGAGGCGACGGGAAGAAGTAGGAAGGCAGCGGCGCCTTC
>CAYZGY010000826.1:0-3933 GCA_964478085.1 uncultured Planctomycetia bacterium | reverse complement strand
CCGAAGACCCGAAGCCGGGCGAGACTGACGCGCCCGAAAAGAAGCTCGCCCGTGAGCTCTGGCCCCAGCTCACCGACTACACGGGTGGCCCCTTCGACCTCCACCGAACCGAGCTCGAGATCAAGAGCGGTGACGTCTCGCGGACCTTCTACGGTTACGTCCAGCGGCGCTTTACCGTCCAGGGGGTCGAGATCTGGCTGCGCTGCGATTCCTTGATGGTCGAGCTTCCCGGGCTCGCGGAGGGGCTCGACCTGCCCGGCGGTGACGACGAGGACAAGGACGAGGAAGGCGATCAGGACGAAGGCTCTGGAAACGCCGAGGAGACGACCGACCGAAAGGTCGAGTTTTGGTTCTACGCGGGCGGCAACGTCCAGGTCGAGATTCCCTCGCGCCGTACGAGCTTCGTCGCTGACTCCCTCTACTACGACAGCCGCGAGCCCCTCGCCGTGATCCGTGGCGCTCACGTGCGGACGACGGTCCGAGGCGTCGACGGATTCCTCAACGCCGTCGAGCTCGGGGGGCTGCCGTCGGCCGAGATCTCGCGTCGTCTCTGGGAGGAAGCCGACTCTCCGCTGGCGTTTTCTTCGAAGGTTTTCGAGACGCGGGACTTCCGCACCTTCGAGAGCGAGGAGATTCGCATCAGCACATGTGATTACGGCGAGCCACACTTCGCGCTCGCGGCGAAGGGCGCGACGGTGACGACGCACGGACCCGGGTCGTTCGGAGCGATCGTCTCGGGGTCCGGAGAAGGGGCCGCTTCGCCGGTCACGGGCCCGACAGGAGCCGGCGCCTCCGAGGACAGCCAGCTCGCCGGCGAGAGTTACGCGACGATCGACTTCGTCGAGTCGCACTTTCAGCTCTGGGGATCGAAGATCCTGCCGCTCGGCGTATCGCACTGGGACACCCGCTGGAACGACTTCTTGCCGATTCGCCGCGTCGATCTCGGGACGTCGAGCAAGCTCGGCCCGCACGCCGGGCTCCATTGGAACATCAACTTCTTCCTCGCTCAGCTGCCACTCGATCTCGTGCCGGCCGTCGAAGGTCTGTTCCAGCGTTCGAAGTTGCGATACGAGACGATCTACATGGAGAAGCGTGGCTTCGGCCACGGTCCGTACGGCGAGTGGGGGCGCAGCACGCGTCGCAGGAAGCCCTGGCAGCTGCGCGCGAGCGACGTCCACGCTTGGGACTACTACGGCGAGGGGCGCTGGTTCACGTTGCGCGATCACGGGGAAGACCGCTTCGGCATGGCCGGCGCGCCGCCCGACGAGAGCCGACACTGGCTCTCCGTGGTCCACCGCCAGTCGGTCCCGTACCTCGGCACCGTCGACGCCGAGTACTCCGAGCTCTCCGACGCGAACTTCCTCCCCGAGTACTTCGAGACCGTCGCCAAGGAGGAGAAACCCCAGGAGAGCCTCTTTTCGCTGCGCCGGAACTTCACGGACAACAAGGCCGTCACGGGACTCTTCAAGTATCGCCCGAACGGCTTCGAGAGCACCGTCGAGCGGCTACCCGAGGCGAAGTTCTGGATGTATCAGGAGCCCGTCTTCGGCACGGGGCTCTACGCCGACTTCTTCGCCCGAGCCGCGAACTTGCGCGTGCGTCCGCCCGACGGCGTCGGTGACTCGCGCCGCTTCGCACGCGCCGACGTGTTCAACGAATGGGCTTACCCGGTGGATTGGCTCGAGCCTTACGTCCAGCTTCGGCCCTATACATTCGCTCGTTTCACCGCGTACGAGGAGGTGCTCGATCCGACCTCGGGATCCGAGGATCGCTTCGCCTCCGGCGCCGGGATCGTCGCGAGTCAGCAATGGTCGCGTGTCTTCGACCTCGACCCCGAGGGCTGCCTCGGACTGCTCCTCGACGGTGACGCTCTGCGCCACGTCATCGTGCCGAGCGTGTCCTACTCGAACGTCTTCACGAACGATCTCGACCCGAGCGACCTCATCGCGATCGACACGTCTCATTCCGGCGACGTCGACGCCGTCGCCTTGCGCGAGACCGTCAGCGTCTCGTTCGCGCAGGCGTTCTTCACGCGACAGCGAGTCTTCGCGCGTCCCAAGAACCTTCGCCCGGAGAAGCCGATTCTCGGCCTGCGCAACGTCGAGCTCGAACGCGAGGATTACCGCCTCTGGCGATTCCTCGACAGCGATGTTCGTTTCATGGTCTTCCCGCATTCGGGGCGCGACAACGCGAACGACTTTCTGTCGATGCTGGTACTCGACAACACGCTGCGAGTCCACGAGCGCGTCTCGCTGCGCTCCTGGGTCGGGCTCGACCCGAACAAGAGCTTTCGAGGACGCCTGATCCACAACTCGGTGCGCACCGAGGTCGTCCCGGACGTGGTCAGTGTCACGATCGGCGACATCTACGCCGACGATCCGACGGGAGGCGACAGCACGAATCGCATCTTCACGCTGCTCTCCGTCTACCCGGGGGAGAAGTGGCGCGCTCAAGCCTACTGGCAGCTCGACGTCGAGGAGGGCGAGGACGCCGAGATCGCCTTCAACGTCGGACGCGTATTCCACCGCTTCGCACTTCTGTTTGAGTATTCGTTCGACGCGGGTGAAGATGACAACCAGACGTTCTCGATCAACTTCCGCCCGCTCGACATCCTCGGCAGCGAGGTCTTCGAGCGCGGCTCTCGCTGGTAGATGGCGCCTATGAAGACAGGGCCCGCGAGCGGCGACACGGTCGCCCTCTATCCCGGCAGCTTCGATCCGCCGACGCGCGGTCACTTCGATCTCATCGAAAGGGCAGCGCGACTCTTCGGCCGCCTCGAGGTCACGGTGATCACCAATCCGGAGAAGCGCTCGGTCTTCTCGGCCGAGGAGCGGATCGCGCTGCTCGAAGCCGGCGTCGCGGATACGGGAGTCGCGGATCGCGTGCGGGTCTCGTCCCACGTCGACCGTCTGACGGTCGCCCTCGCCGCGGCTCTGGGCGCCCGCTGGATCGTCCGCGGGCTCCGTTCGGCCGAGGACGCGGGCTACGAGCTGCCGATGGCGCACTCGAACCGTCGCTGCGGCCCCGAGGAGATCGACACGGTCTTTCTGCCCTCGAGCGCAGAGGTCTCGTTCATCAGCTCGACCCTCGTGCGCCAGATCGCCGAGAGGGGCGGGCGGCTCGAGGCCTTCGTCACGCCGGCCGTCGAGGCGGCGCTGCGGGAAAAGTTCGGCGGGGCGCAGTAACCCGGCTGTCTGCGGCATCTTCTGCTTGAAAAACCGGCCTCCCGCGGCACCATCACCCTCCTATGTCCGGTCCGCAATTCTCACCGTTCTCCTGCTACGTCGACGAATCTCCAGCGCCGGCTTCGTTCTGCTCGCTCCGTCGTCCTCGACGTACCGGATGGGTACGCCTCCGGCGCCGTCGATCGCAGGCCTCGCCAGCTTCTCGAGCTTCGGCGACTCGCGACGGAGCTCGGTGAAAATTGCAGACGAAGAAGACCGCCGCCTTCATTACCCTCGGTTGCAAGATCAACCAGTACGAGACCGAAGCGATCCGCCAAGAGGTGCTCGATCTCGGCTTCGACGAGGTCGACTCCCGCGAGTCGGCCGACGTCTACGTGGTGAATACGTGCGCGGTGACCTCGACGAGCGGGACGAAGAGCCGCAAGTACATTCAGCGCGCGGCCCGAACGAACCCCGAAGCGCAGATCGTCGTCGTCGGCTGCTCGACGCCGTCCGAGAAGGAATCGTTCCAGAAGATCCCTCAGGTCGCCCTCCTCGCCGGGAACGAGGAGAAGGCGATGGTCGCGAGCTTCATCGCCGGGCTGTTTTCCCTGGGAGGTGGGGGGAAGCCCGGTGACACGCAGCTCGGCGGGGCCTTTCCGAGTCAGGGGCGCGACATTCTCGACCTGCGCGTCTCGCGCTACCGCGACCGCACGCGCGCGACGATCAAGGTGCAGGACGGCTGCAACAGCTTCTGCAGCTTCTGCAT
>CAYZGY010000825.1:0-3935 GCA_964478085.1 uncultured Planctomycetia bacterium | reverse complement strand
ATCGAGAGGATCGAGCTTCTCGTCGGTCTCGGTCTTTTCACGTTTCCACTGTTGGGCCTCCTGTTCGCTCGGTAGGGTCTGCGTTCTCGGCGTCTCGCGCGAAACGGGCTCGACTCGCTGCTTCTTTTTCTCCGACTCGGGAAGCGGCGGAGGCGTCGTTTCCTTCTTCGGTGGCGTCGCTTTCGCTTCGACGTTTTCAGCTCCTCCACGCGGTGGCCAACCCGAAGGTACCTGAGTCTTCGGTGGCGGCGGAGGCGGCGGCGGCGCATCGCCTACCGGTGTGGCCCCGATCGGTGTCGTCCGCGCTGCCGGATCGACGTCGGCGACCGCCTCGGAGACGACTCCGCCTGCGAGTCCCGCCTGCGCGACCCCGCCGGCTTGGCCTTCCGACAATCGTCGAGGCTGAATCGACAGGGTCGCGGGATTGAACGAGTGGACGCTCTGCGTCAGCTGCGAGTCCTCGAAGAGCTCGCGCGCCATCTCCTCGACGCTCTGGTAGCGCTCTTCCGGCTTCTTCTTGAGCGCCTTCGCGATGACCTGACGGAACGGCGCGTCGACCTGGCTCAGGTCCGGCTCCGCGGTCAGGTGCTTCATCAAGATCTCGCCGAAGCTGTCTCCCGTGAACGGAACCGTACCGGTCAGCAGCTCGTGGAGAATGACCCCGAGCGCGTAGATGTCGATCGACTGATTGTAGATTCCCGAGCCGATCTCGGGTGCCATGTAGTGCACGGTCCCGACGCTCATCGTCTGACCGCTTTGGCGCGAGACGCTGACGTACTTCGACAGGCCGTAGTCGCCGATCTTGACGTAGCCGTCCTCGTAGAAGAGGTTCTCGGGCTTGAGGTCGCGGTGAACGATGCCGCGCTCGTGAAGATAGGCGAGCCCCTTCGCGACCTCGCGCAAGAGGTAGGCGGCACGCTGCGTGCCGAGACCGTTCGGGTGTTCGTGGAGGAGGTCGCGCAGCGAGGGGCCCGCGACGTACTCCATGATCACGACCGGAACGCCCTCCTCGGACTTCTTGACGTCGAAGATCGAGACGAGGTGCGGGCTTTTCAGGTTGATGCAGTGCTGGATGCCGCGCAGCTCGATATCCGGATTCTGCAGGATCGTCTTGAGCGCGACTTCGCGTCCACCGTCGCTGACCGCGTAGTAGACTTCGCCGAAGGCGCCCCGGCCGACGCCGCGTTGCAGCGTGTAGCCGTCGAGAACTCGATCGCCGTGCTTGTATCGAAAGCTCATAGAACACCTCCGCGCCGGAAGGCCTTCGTGCCACCTCGCGGAAGCGTCGGAGTTATCGTAAAGCTCAAATCCCCAGCCTCGATCTGCGCTCCGAGCGGTACGCTCGCGCTTCGTCCCTTCTCTTTACCGTCGACGATGACGCCGTTCTTGTTGCGACACGTGAATCCTTCTTCGCTTCCGCCCGTCGACTCTCGACTGAGGATCGTGCGCTCGGGCGCGTGCGGCGTGACGATGTGACACGCGGTCGTCGCGCCGACGATGACGTGACCGTCCTGGAGCAGTATGCGACGGACGTCGTTCTCGAGTCGTTGGCCTCGGGGGAGGTCGATCACCGCGGTGGCGCTGAGCGAGGTCGGCAGTCGGAAGCTCAGCTCGACCTGACCTCCGAGGTTGATCTTGTCACCGTCCTGCAGCAATCGACGCACGACCGACTTGCCATTGACGAGTGTCTTGCCGCGCGCGACGACGAAGTAGTCGTGGTCGACGCGAAGAAGCTCGGCGTGGACGCCTTCGAGATCGGCGTGCAGGGCGATGTCGGGCGACGCCGACGAGCCGAGACGACCGATGGTCAGTCGCTCGCCGCCTGCCAGGAGGAAGCTCCCCGCTCCGTCGACCCAGAGCACGAATTGATCCGTGTTGACCGACGGCGGGGCCGGTGGAGCCGCTGCGATGGTTTCTTTCGGAGCCTCGACCGGAGGCTCTTCTGCTCGCGCGAAGGGGCTTTCGAAGCTCTCTTCTTCGGCGCTTGCCCCCGATTTGCTCGCAAACGTTCCGAGGGGGCTCGCCTCGAGTCCGCGGATCGCATCCTCGGCTGCGCGCGCGTGCTCTTCGGCCTCGGCGACCCACGTCGCGTCGGGAAGCAGGCGTCGCAGCCGGCCGAGGTAGACGCGGGCCTTGGCCCAGTCGCCGCGCGCGATGCCTGCACCGGCCTTTTCGCACTCGCCGAGCACCTCGCTCCAACGCTCGTAGCCGAAACCCGGCGCGCGAAGGCCTTCGAGCTTGCGCAGGAGGCGCCTGGCTTTCGAAAGGATGCCTTGATCGAACGCTCGCGACACGGCTTTCTCGCACTCGCCCGAGATCTTCTCGAGGAGGACCTGGGTCTGTGGCTCCTCAGCGGCGGTTCTGCAGAGTACGGCGGCGCTCTCGATCGCGGCTTCGGCGTTGCCTTCGTCGAGGAGTCGACCGATTTGCAGGCACGCTTGGTCCGCTTCGAAGCGTCGTCTCTTGAGCTCTCGTTCGAGTCGCTCGACTTCGGGGTCCAACTTCTGTTCCTTCTCCTCTTCCGAACGAGCGGCAGGACGACCTTGCTCCAGTCTTCTCGCGCCTGCGGTCAGTCGACCCGCGTCGAGATGACCGCGCACCGAGACGACGACGTTCTCCGCCTCGACTCGCTCTCGGCGCTTCGCCGATCGTCGAGCGAGCGCCTCTTCGCGCAACTCGGCGATATCGGTTCGCTGTCCTCCCGCTTCTTGCGCTCGGCTCAGGTCGGCGAGGGCGTCGTCGTTGCGATTCGCCTCGAGGTGCTCACGCGCTCGAGTGACGAGCGTCTCGGCGATCTGCTCGAGGAGATCCTGGCACTGCCGGTACTCGCGAAGCGACGGATCCTTCGTGATCGTGAAGGCTTCGTCGACGCGCCCTTTCTTGAGTGCGTTCTTCGCTTTCTTCAGTTGTACGAGGTGAGGGAAGTCCCACATCGTCGTGCGTCCGGTAGCAGTGCCTGTTCGTTCAGAATAGTCTACGGTCAGAACAGAAGCGAGGCCGGAGAAGAGAAGAGAGGAGGGATCCTCGTGCCTGGGCGGCGCGAACGGTCTTCTGATCTCCGGCCTCGTGGACCGAGCCGATCCGTCATGGGATCGGGCGGCGTTTCGCGGGGCTCAGATCCGCGAGTCGTCGGTCGGGGTCTTGTCCTCGAGGTAGCTGTCGATCTTGTCGAGGACCGACTTCTCGTCGACGATCTCGTCGAGCGGCAGACCTTCGGGGAAGCGAGCCTCGTGCTCCATGACCTTCCGCGTGACCTCGAGGCGCTTCTCGAGATCGCCGATCAGGTTCTGCACCTGGGCGACACTCGAGGTGTCGATCGAGGATCCGCTGCCTTCGACCTCGGCCTTGAGGCGCGAGTGTTCGGACTCGAGCGTGTCGATCTTCGCGGCGAGCTGATCCTTGAGCTTGCGCTTCGTCGAGAGCTGCTTGATGTTCGCGGCGAGCGCGGCGCGTCGCGCGTCGCGGTGGCGCTTCTTGCTCGTCAGGACCTCTTCGGCATCCTGCAGGCGCTGGTGGGAGCGCTCGAGCTCGACGAGCACTTCCTGGCGCGAGAATTCGCGACCCGAAATGCTGATGTAGCTCGTCTTCTCGGTATCGAGAAGGCTGCGAACTTTGGCGAGCTTGGCGCGCTCTTTTCCGACGCGTGCGTCGTGTGCGTCCACGGCGCGTGCGAGACGATCGACCTCGACCTCGTCGTACGCGAGCTGCTTGACGTCCTTGCGAATCTCCGGGCCGAGCTTCGCGAGAAGGTCGCGGCCGCGCTTGATCTCGAGCTCGACGGGGACGTTCTCTTTGACTTGATCACTGACGAAACCACAGGCGCTGGTGACGTAGCTCGGGAACTGGGTTCCCAGGACGACGAAGCCCAAAACTCCGGTGGCGGTGGCGACGAGAAGGCCTCTCTTGGTCCACTTCCAGATCTTCATGGTGAGTCC
>CAYZGY010000824.1:0-3942 GCA_964478085.1 uncultured Planctomycetia bacterium | reverse complement strand
TTGTCGCCGACGATCGCTTTGTTGCGTTGGACGTCGATGCCCGTCAGGTTCGAAACCAGACGACTCGTGCTCCAGACCTCGCGCGTGTCGATGCCGGTCTCGATGTCCCAGAGGTCACCGCGCATCTTGATGGCCATGACGACCTCTTCGAGGCTCGTGTTGCCGGCGCGCTCTCCGATGCCGTTGATCGTGCACTCGATCTGCGAGCAGCCCGCTTCGACGGCCGCGAGCGAGTTGGCGACCGCGAGGCCGAGATCGTTGTGGCAGTGGATGCTGATGTCGATGTCCTTCGACGTCGGCACGCGTTCGTGGATGTAGTGAATGCGTTGCGAGATCTCGCCCGGCGTCGCGTAACCGACCGTGTCAGGCACGTTGATCGTCGTCGCGCCGGCCTCGATGGCCGCGGCGATGACGTCACACATGAAGTCCATGTCGCTGCGCGACGCGTCTTCGGGAGAGAACTCGACGTCGTCGGTGAAGGTCCGCGCCAGCTTGACACCGTCAGCGGCCATCTGCAGGACCTTGTCCTGCGTCATGCGCAGCTTCTTGTCCATGTGGAGCTGCGACGTCGCGATGAAGACGTGGATGCGCTTGTTGTCGGCCGCTTCGAGCGCCTTGCCCGCGGACTCGATATCCTCGGTGCGCGCTCGCGCGAGACCACAGATCGTCGGGCCGGGCTTGCCGTCGGCTCCGCGGACTTCCTCAGCGATCAGCGAGACGCTCTCGAAGTCGCCGGGGCTGGTGATCGGGAAGCCCGCTTCGATGACGTCGACACCTAGACGCTCGAGCTGCCGCGCGATCACGAGTTTCTCTTCTACGTTCAGACTCGCACCTGGGCTCTGCTCGCCGTCTCTCAACGTCGTATCGAAAATGCGTATGCGTCTCATGGCTTCCGAATCCCCGTCCTTTCAGGGGTCTTGAACCTGGAACCTCGATCCGTCCCCGCGCCGTCCTTTAGCACGGGCTTAAAAATGAACAGGCACAAAAAAAAACCCGCTCACCTCGGTGGTGGGCGGGTGGAATCCGTAAACGTTACGGACCACCCGCCTCGCTAAGAAGGAGAATGCTAATTAGACCCAGAATGAGGCCGCTCGCGCCCGTGATCACGGGCGCGGTCGAATTCTGGCTCGTGTTGGTGGTCGTCGTACGCATGAATCTATTGATCGGCACTGGAACCGGAAAATTTAAGCCCTCGTTTCCAGGTGTGTCAACGCATTTCCGTTTATCAGTCGCCGTGACGTGACGGTCTCTCTACATCCGGCAACCAGCGACCCGCTCCGCACGACCGGCGTCCAAACCTCCGCACGATCGGCGTTGATCCTCACTTCTTCGACGCGCCGAACAGCTCTCCGAGCAACCGAGCGAAGGCCGGAGCCTCGAGGCTCTTCGCGTCGAGCGGATTTTCCGACGCCGGAATGCCGCTGCGGCGAGTTCGTAGAATGATCGCGTGAGCTCCGAAGGCGCGTGCTGCCGTCGCGAGCGGGCCGATGAGGCTCTCGCGCTCGACGGCGTGGCAAGGGTCGGCGACGATCGGCAGGTGCGTTCGCTCTCGAAGCATCGCGAGGTTGCCGAGGTCGAGTGTCGTGCGGTCCGTCTCCGAGTTTTCGGCCCCGCGCGATCCTCGCTCGCAGAGGAGGACCTGCTGATTGCCGTGCGCGAGGATGCACTCGGCTGCCTCGAGGAAATCGTCGAAGCTCGCCGCGGGTCCGCGCGTGAGAATGACGGGGCAGCCCGTCTTGCCGACCTCCTCGAGGAGGCCGAAGTTCTGCATGTTGCGTGCACCGACCTCGACGATATCGACAGCGCGCGCGACAGCTTCGACGTCGGAGACCGACTCGACGACGGTCGAGATCGGCAAGCCGAACTCGCGTCCGATGTCGACGAGGGCTTCGAGCGCGGCCGGATCGACGCGTCTCGAGCGGTAGGCGCTGAGCGACGGCTCGAGGCAGCCGGCTCGCAGCACGCCGCCGCCGTACTCGCTGACGTCTCGAGCGAGGGTGTGGAGCTGGTCTTTCGACGTCACCTGCTCCGGACCCGCGAGGACGACGAGGTGGTCGCCGCCGATCTCGAGATCTCGGATGCGCAGCTGCGTGTCGTCGGGGCGCGTCGCGCGGTCGACGAGACGTCCGTCGGTGTTTGCTCGCAGGAGTGTCGGGTTCGATTCGCCAGTCCCTTGAGCTGCCGCGCCCTGAACCGCGATCGCTGCGGTGTCGATACTCTCCTCACCCGACTCATCGGGAATTTCGGCGAGCTTCGACTGCACGCGCGGCTTGGTTCGATCATGTCGCTGTCTCGGGTACGAGCCGAGGATTCGCAGATAGCTCGTCGCTGCGCTCAGACTGACGAGCGCGTCTTGCATCTGCGGGTCGTTCGCGTTGCCTTCGAAGTCGAGATAGAAGAGGTACGTGAACGGCGAGCCCTGCATCGGGCGCGACTCGAGCTTCGTCAGGTTGATCTTGTGCTCGTCGAAGATCGACAGCGCCTTGAAGAGCTCACCCTCGCGGTGTGACGTCGAGATCACGAGCGAAGTCTTGCACGGAACGCGTTCGTCGACCTGACCCGGTCGCTGTGCGACGACTACGAAGCGTGTGTAGTTCTCGGCGTGATTGGCGAGGTTGCGCTTGAGGACCCTGAGCCCGTAGATGCGCGCGGCCTCCTCGCTCGCGATCGCCGCTTGCGCCGGATCGCCGTCTTCCGCGACCTTGCGGGCCGAATCGGCGGTGTCGACGTAGGTCTGCTGTTCGCAGTTCTTGAGGCGACCGAGGAACTCGGAGCACTGTGCGAGCGCTTGGTAGTGCGAGAAGACGCGTTCGATCTTCGAGAGAGAGACCTTCTCGGGCGCGAGCAGGCAGTGCTGCACGCTGAAGACCTCCTCGCCGACGATGCTCAGCTTCGTGCCGAGGAGGAGGTCGTAGACCGCGTTGATGCTCCCCGCCGTCGTGTTCTCGATCGGTAAGAGGGCTCAGTCGGCCTGACCGTTCTCGACGGCTGCGACGACGTCGGCGAAGGTCTTGTAGCCTTCGATCGTGCAGTGGTCGAGGTGCTCGGCGAAGAACTTCTCGGCGGCGAGGTGGCTGTACGCACCCTGCACGCCTTGGAACGCGACCGAGAAGAACTTGTCGGGCGCGGGATTGAGGCTCTTCTGCAGGAAGTTGCCCTGGTAGCGGACCGAGTCCTCGATGATCTCGTGAAAGACGCGCGTGACGAAGTGGACGTCGAGCCCGACCTTGCGCCCGTCTCGGATCAGGCGATCGAGAAGGTCGGCCTCGCGCACCTGATCGCGCAGCGGCAGATCATTCTCGAACTTCGTACGGATGACCGCACGCACGATCTCACGACGCTTCGCGAGAAGGTCGAGGAGATCGTTATCGATCGAATTGATCTCGTCGCGGCATTGCGCGAGATCCATCTTGTTCTCTTCGGAGCTCACTCGCGTTTACTCGACTTCTTGGATCCAACCGAAGGGATCATCGCGCTCACCCGTTTGAATGCCGCGGAGGATCGAGTAGAGCTCGTTGCGCAGCTCGAACTGCTCGAAGGTCTTCGTCTTGTCGCCGTGGTCGATCTGGCCGACGCTGAGGAGAGTCCACGCCGTGCCCGTGCAGAAGCACTCGACGCCTTCCTCGATAACCTCGTCGATCGACACGTCGCGCTCCTCGACCGTCACGCCCGCGATCTTGCTCGCGATCTCGACGGTCGACCCGCGCGTGATACCGGGAAGGATCTGCGAGTCGAGCTTCGGCGTCACGAGCGTGCCCGACTTGAGAAGCACGAACGGGTTCGAGCCGCTCGTCTCCGTCAGGTGATGGACGTGGTGAGCGTCGAGGTAGAGCACGTCGTCGTAGCCCTGCTTCTTCCAGCCGTCGGCGACCCAGATCGCGCCGGCGTAGTTGCCCATCGCCTTGGCGTATCCCGTACCGCCCGGCGCGCAGCGTCCCTGCG